>CBDTWX010000057.1:0-15977 GCA_965364305.1 uncultured Thermoanaerobaculia bacterium | reverse complement strand
AATGGGCCAACCACCTCGCGTCGTGGCGGTCGTCAGCGTATTTCAAACCCTCGTAATGTTTTGCAGCCCATGTGTTCGTCAAGTGGACCGTGTAGCCGGCTTCCTTCAAACCATCAACCAGCCAGTACCATTTGAATGTCGACTCCACCGCGATCCCCTCGATTTCGGGCCGATGGGGCTCCAAGAACTCGAGGATCGACGTGAGATCGTTGCCGATCCTTTTCTCCTTGACGACCCTCCGACCGTCCTCGACCACTGCCACCCAGCAATTCGTTGAATGAAGATCGATCCCGCAGTACAGTGCCATTGGCTCCTCCTTCTCTCGCTGCTATCCACAGCGAGGGCTTTGATCCCGCAGACAATGAGCATATCCGCTCATTGAAGGGGGAGCCTTCTAGAGGATTCTCAGGTTCCAAGATCCTAGGTCCGAGTCCGCTAAGCTAACCCACTCGTGGAGACCATCGCCCGTCGCGCCCCGCTCGTCCTTGCCGTCCTCCTGGCCCTCGGCCTGGGGGCGAACGCCGTCTACCGCGCCGGCCCCAGCGAGCGGACCGACATGCCGGTCTACCTGGCCGCATCCAGCAAGGTGCTGGCGGGTGAGGACCCCCTCGGCGCACAGAGCAAGCGAGGCTGGGTCTACATCTACCCCCCGAGCCTCGCCGTCGGGCTGGTCCCGCTCACGTTCCTCCCCCAGCGCGTCGCGGCGGGGGTGTGGTACGCGATCGGCGTGCTGGCCTTCGTCGCGGGCGCGCTCGGTGTCCGGCGGGCACTCGGCCGGCGAGGTCCGTTCCGCTGGGTCGACGACGGGCTGCCGATGCTCCTGGTCTTCTTCCCCACGGCCAGCGCGCTGCTCCGCGGCCAGGTCGGCCCGCTCCTCCTGGGGATCCTCGGGGTCGCCGCGGCCTGCCTGGCCCGGCGGCGCGACCTGTCGGCCGGCCTCCTCGTCGCCCTGGCGACCGCGATCAAGCTCACACCCGGGCTGGTCCTGGTCGGCCTGCTCGCCGCGCGGCGCTGGCGCGCGCTCGGCGCGGGGGCGACCGGGCTCCTCGTGTGGCTCGTCTTGGTCCCGGCACTTTTCCTTGGCGCAGGCGGAACGGTGGCGGCGCTGGGGCACTTCGGCGACCAAATGGTCCTCCGCTACGTGTCCGACGCCGGCTCCGAGTTACCGGGCGCCGACTACGAGATCCATATCCCGAACAACCAGTCGCTGAGCTCCCAGATCACCCGCCGCCTCGACGGCGCGCCTCGCACCGCCCTCCTCGTCACGCTGGGCCTGTTCGTCCTCGTCCCGACCCTGGTCTCGTGCGGGCTGGGGCGAGCCCCGCCCACGCTCACCGCCTTCGCGCTCCTCCTCGGCGCGCCGCTGCTCGTGGTGCCGCTCGCCTGGCACCACTACCACGTCCTCCTCTTCCCCGCGCTCGCGATCCTGACAAAGCGCAGGGATTGGAAGCCCGCGCGGGTCGCGCTGTGGGTGTTCGGAAGCCTCTCGCTCCTCCACTTCGTCGACCACCCGCTCGGGCCGCTCGTCGACCTGTCGCTGCGGCGCTACGGATTGCTCGGGCTTGGCACCCTGGCCGTACTGGCGGTCCTGGCCTGTGATGCCTGGAAAGCTCGCGAGGAGGCCGACGAGCGACCTCAAGCGTCGTCTTGAGACGCCGCCAGGTCGGACCGCTCACACGCCGGCACATGCGGCCCCTCCCCGAACCCAACCTCCGGGCTGGTGAGGCGCGACACCGCCTCCCCCTGGCCGACCTCGACCCGCACCCGATTCCCCGGCGCGACCGGTCCGACCCCTGCCGGGGTCCCGGTCAAGATCACGTCACCGGGGAACAACCGCAGGAAGCCGTGCGCGTACTTCAGCAGGGCCCGGAACGGGAACAGCAACAGGTGCGTGCGCCCCTCCTGCACGAGCTGCTCGTTGCAAATCGTGCCAGGTATCACAACTTCACATCAACGACCGCGACTGTTTAATCGCCGTCCCGACCTGACCGCGCAGGAGGTATGCCGGATGGCCCCCAAACCGGCCCGATGGCTAGAGGACCAGCCAATGCGCTGTACCACCAATTCATGCGCTTGGTGACCAAAATGGTTCCAAAATGGTTCCAGGTTTGCGGACCTTGCGGAAGTGGGGGGCGATCGATTCTGCCTCAGTCGACACTCCGTATCGTCTAGGACGGGATCCGCTTCAATCATCTGCGCCATATCCATGTCTGCACGGTGACTCCTCCAGCAGATCTGACACCTACCACCCAAAACGAACCCGCGCAGCTATGGTGTGATGACAGCTTTGCTCAAGGGTCGTGTTTGAATGAGTTTCCCCAACACCGGTCGCGCCTGCGCAGCTTCCGCAAGGTCCGCAATCCTGAAACTGTATTGAACTGTATTTGCGGTTCAGAGATGAAGGTGATCGCGATCATCACCGAGCACGACGTGGTCGACGCGATACTGATGCATCTCGCGAAGGCGGAGACGCGGTCTCCCCGTGGCCCGCCGGGCGCGGCGACCCTCCCCGCCGTTTCCTGAGTCTCACGTCGGTAGCGGCCGCCCGTGCGGGGTGTGTTCGAGAGGGCGGCAGAGGGGCCTGGGGCTGGGGTTCGAGGGCGTTGTGCCGGGTCATGCCCTACCGGCCGCCAGCTCCTGACGATTCACGGGACCGCCCGACGCGTGCGAGCCCGCCTTGGGACTCGAAAAGGCCACAAACACCATGCGAGCCTGGAGTCGAACGAAAGGAACCTGCTATCCCTTACCGACGCACCCACTGATCACAATCTCAAATCGTTTACGAAAACGAGGTCCGAGGTTGTCGTTCTGTGATAGAAGGCACCTTCGTGGCGTTCCCGTGATAGAGTGCTGACGCGCATCAAACCCATCAATTCTCCTCACAGCTCATCGGGATGCGGAGGACCTTATGATCACCGTCGACGAGATCATGACGACTGAAATTTTCACACTACCAGCGACAGCAACTGTAGCCGACGCGATTCACGTCATGGCTGAGCGGTCCATCCGCCACATCCCCATCGTGGATAGCGAAGGGAACCTGGAGGGTCTTGTCACTCGTCATGATGTCATGGACGTGCTGGACTCTACACTACGCGCGAAGGCCGCACAGCGGGACCCTGCGACCATCACGCTCGCGGAGATCATGACGCGAGATGTCCTAACCGTGGATGCGGGCGCCAACCTCCGTCGCGCAGCGCTCTTCCTCGAGGAACACGAGTTCAGTTGCCTGCCCGTCATGGCAGAGGGCAGACTCAGCGGAATTGTCACCGACGCCGACCTCGTTGCGGTCGCGATCAACCTGCTCGAGCAACTCGAGATCGGCAGGGAGGCTGAGCCAGGATAGAAGGTGCAGGCCGGGTGCGAAGCTTCCCGTTCCCATGTTGTTGAGGAGCTACAGATCGCAATCTCACAGCCTGAATCCTCGATTTCGTCCGTTGTGTCAGGCTCTGATCAGTGGCTACCCATTTCGCCGACAAACCACCGCAGTCAGGTCGTCGTTCTGAGCTTGACCGCCGGCAAAGACTCGCACGGCGTCGTGCAGCCGTTGCACGATTTCTTCTGCCGGGAGGGACACGCTGGTCCGCACGACCTCGCAGAGCCGGTCGCGCCCGAACTCGAGCCCGGCGGCATTCTGGGTCTCGAGGAAGCCGTCGGTGATCGTGAGGACAACATCCCCCGGTGCGATGTTGACCCCGCGGCCAACGGTGTAAGGCCTGTCGGCGAAAATGCCCAGCGGCAGGCCGGTGCTCTGCAACTCGGTCTTGATCGCGCCGGCGGCGTCGAACACATATGCGGCGGGGTGGCCCGCATTGGCCCACACGAGAGATCCGGTGGACGGGTCGATCCACATGACGGCCATGGTGACGAACAAGCCGTCATCGAGATCTGAGGCCAGGATCTTGTTGAGGCGGCAGAAAACCTGGTCGAGCTCGAGATCGGTGTGGACCAGCGAGCGAAGATGGGCGCGGGTCTGGACGGCGATCAGGGCGGGACCGACGCCGTGGCCGCACGCGTCGGCGACGGCGATGCAGATCACGCCGTCACCTATGGTCATGAAATCGAAATAGTCGCCACAAGTCGCCGCGGCAGGCAGCACGGCGCCTGCCAACTCCCAGCCCTCCAGTTGCGGTGGTTTCTCAGGAAGCAGCTTTCGCTGGATCGAGGCCGCGAGACGCAGCTCGACTTCCTGCTCCTCGAACAGATTCCGATTCGTCATGTCCCTCATCACAGATACGAAATGGCTGATCTCACCGGTCGCGGTGGTCATCGGTGTGATGGTCTGTTCGGCAGAGTACAGCTCGCCGCCGGGTTTTCGGTTGATGGGAGTGCCGTGGAACGGATCACCGGCGAGAAGCGTGCGCCAGAGCCTGTCGTAGTAGTCGGTCCCCTGCTTCCCGGATTTGAAAACGCGCGGGGTCCTGCCGATCACCTCGTCAGAGGAGTAGCCGGTGACGAGCTCGAAAGCAGGGTTGACGTACTCGATGACCCCAGATCGATCGGTGATGAACACCGCGTCGGCGGTCTGATGAACAGCGTTGGAGAGCCTTTCCACAAGCTCCTCGGAGCGTGCCTGGTGGTTCCGCGCCCTGACCATGACGGAAAAGAGGGCGATCAGAGCCAGCCAGCCCATCAATAAAGACAACGACAGCACGGGGTTCAGTACGTGGCGATGATCGAGGTCGCGGTTGGCCCAGAGAACCAGGGTCGCGGCTGCGGGTCCCATCGCGATGAGAACCACAAAGGTCAAGATTTCATCTATTCGACGAGACAAGAGCACACGCCACCCTCCCCGGGTAGGATTGCTGCTGGCAGGCTGCGCCGCCTCTGTGCGAGGCGGCGCCTTGACGATCGGAGGTCGCTGAGCACGATCACGATGCTCGCGTGCCCCGCGTCAGGGTCCACGGGCGTACGGATACTCACCAGCGGCTGCTGCTGGGCCGACCGCGATCTCGATCGCGGTTACGCGCCTGGGCGACGTCAACCCTGATCGTGCGCCCATACAGGTCACTGTTGTTGAGGGCGGCGACGGCTTTGTCGGCGGACTCGTCTTCTGCAAAGGTCACGAACCCGAAGCCACGGGAGCGGCCCGAGTCGCGATCGGTGATCACGGTGGCTTCGGAGATCTCACCGTGGGGCTCGAACGCCGCGCGCAGACCGCGGTCGTCGGTATTCCAGCTCAAGCTGCCAACAAACAGTTTCTTTGACATATCTTCTTCCATTTCTTCCGGGCGCACGCGCTTTGGCGGCGTGCACCTCTCGCTTCATTGGGGCGGGCCTGCTGCCCGCCGGATCGCCGGCCGGCCACGGTGGCCGACCTGATAGTTACTGAATTCAACACGGACTCAGGCAGCGCGTTTCGAGCGGCTTCGCCCGGCCCGTTGCCGCTCCGAACTCGCGTTCGCTCAGGGGTTTGTGCCTCGCCGAGATGAGCGGGTGGCACTGCGGCAACCGCCTACCTTCTTCGCCCCACTTGAGCTCGCACCACTTTCGCGGACTCTGTTTTCGAACCGGCACAATAGCGTTTCGCCACATAGGGGGACGTCATGGCGGAAAGCAACGCCCCGTAGTTGAGGTTGAACTCCACTTCGTCGCCAACCTTCACGTCAAGCTCCTTGGCATCGATCAGGATGTGATCACTGCTTGCCCCGAGGATGTCGATATCCGTACACGGAGTGAGCCCTGCGACGAGCACATCCTGCAAACCGATTCCCAGTATGACTCTCCTCATCTGTCCCCGATCCTCAAAATCGGGCACATTTCCAAAAGCGTCCTGACAGATATCCCCATAGGCCTTGGATGGTTTCACCTTGGATTCAATGACCTCCGCGACCAGCTTCAAAGCGTTGGTGAACAAACCCGGTATCCGTTTTCGGTGAAGGGTTTCACACCCCAAGAAGATCGACTCCCCCAACCTCAGATTGTTGATCTTGCCCACATCTGTTGTAGACATGAACCAGTCATAGTTCGCTGAGTTGCCGCCGGAGACATACTGCAATGTCATGCCAAACTTCTCTTCGATGTCTCGAGCGAGTGATGAAAGGTGATCGAGGTTTTCCTCGTCCGGCTTGACTCCCCCAAAACAGGCGAGGTTGGTTCCGATACCGGCCAAAGAGATTGCTCTCTGGCCAATCACCTGCTCAACGGTTTCCTCCAGAACTGAAGGCAGAAGGCCTTCCCTCAGATCACCCATTTCCACCATGAGGATGACCTTGTGCGTCACACCGGTCTTGAAGGCAAAGCTGGAGAGCGCTTCGATGACCGAAAGCTCCGTGTTGAGGCTGATGTCGGCATACTTCACTGCAGACTCGGCTTGGCTCGGTGCGGGGCTCCTCAACAGGACAAACTGGGCCTGGACTCCCGCCTGGCGCATCCGCTTGATGTTCTCCAGCCTCGAATCGGCGAGGGTGTCGATTCCCGTTCTCACGAGGACGTCAGCAACTGCGGGATCTCCACATACGACCTTTGTCACACCGATGATGCCGATGCCTTTCGACGCGTATGTTTCCCGCAGACTCGTAGCGTTGTGCGAGATCTTTTCGAGATCGATCTCGATCCTCGGTGTCGTCATCACGCTGCTGTGCTTTCACCCAATTTGAGTTCCGGGAAGACCTCGAGGAGCCTTCTCACGATCTTTTCGCAGCCGTGCTTCAAGACGTCCATTGTCGGCAGCCTGTAGGTGCCTTCATATTCGACTACGGTGTCTTCGATCTCCTCGTCTGTCATGTCTTCATGGTTCAAAGTCAGGGCAATGACCTTCGCTCCAGAGATGATCTCGATCAACTTGATTTCACTCTCGAGAGTGGGCATGAGAATGCCAGGGAAGTCACAGCGCTCTTTCCTTTTGGGTGGGTGCTGGAGGATGATCGCTCGTGGTCTCGCCCCCCTGATGATCGCGGTCGAGGATGTGAACGCCGGATGGCTCAGTGCACCTTGCCCCTCGACAACGACGATGTCGGGATGCTCCGCCTCAACAGCCTTCACGATCTCGTGCTCAACCTCACCGGTCTGAAAACCCGAGCTCAGGACATCCACTGCAACGCCGTACCTCGCGCCCTGAAGCAGGCCGGTCTGACCCGTTGCCACGAACGCGGTCCTCAGTCCTCGCCTCCGAAGTGTTTCTGCGAGGAGAACCGCGGAGGTCCTTTTGCCGACCGCACAATCTGTCCCAAACACGGTTATGACTGGAGTCGTGACCCGGAAGATCGATCCCGTAAAGATGTGCAGATCTTTTCTCGGTGGTGGTTTCCGGATATCGTGGATCTGCACATCGTGTGCCCGTGCCTTCTTCATGAACTCGTCATCTTCGGTGAAGAACTCAGGGAGACCGTTGATGATGTCCATGCCCTTTTCCATGGCCGCGAACACTGTCTCTCGCTGCTGCTTCGTGATGTACGACGCGAGTGGTGCAATGCCATAGATGAAGTACTTCGGAACATAACCGAGCTTCCCGATGGCATCCTCGATGTCCCGGAACACGGGGATCCCGCTTCTCACTCCGTCAAGGTATTCACCCGCATCCATCCCGGCCTTGGTGCTGTCGGTCACGCCGGTGATCCGGTACTTTTCAGAATGCCGTACCAGTCCGTTGGTGACCTTGCCATCGAGCTTTCCCAATTGACCCTCGCCGTATACAAGTGCCCGTTCTCTTGCGGGGTGCACCTCAATTCCTTCTCGATACATCAGTCATCCTCCTTGACCCTCGAGATACGCAGGAGAGCCAGAGTCACGCCCCAGCAGACCTCCGTGGTTTTTGATAACAGCAAGACTCGCGCCACAACCAAGAAAGACGGCCTCCCGTCGGGCCTGTCTGCGTATTTGCCTGGATTCGCGCAACATATGCGAAAAGTGGGCGATTATTTTGACAGCACATGAGATCAAAATGAACTGATATCAATCAATTTGATTGAAGATCGCCGGGAGACCCTGGCCAGGTGGTCGCGGAACGACTAAGGTGACAGGCCAGTCGTACCGGCCGATCAACTGGTGCGTACGATTTACCAGGAGGACTCTGCCATGACTGCCGAAGAATATTGCGAAATGGTCGAGCACCAACATCGACTGCAGAAGCAGCGTGTTCCATCCATGCCGATCAGCGACGATGGTTCCCCATTGCTCAGTCTCTTGGAATCCGGGTTTGATTTGATATTCGAACCGTCCATCATGAAGAACTACAAATACCTCGTACGAGCAGCCGTCTACGACAAGATAGGAACGATCAGCAGGCTGCTGAGTGAAATGGACAAGAAGCTCATCATTCGGTCTGTATGGAGGTCTTTCGACCACCAACAGCTCTTGTGGGACAGGAATCTCCAGGTCGCACGGAATCAAAACCCAGAGAAGAGCTCTGATGAGATTGAACAGATCACCTTGGAATTCACTGCTCCAAGAGAAGGTTCCATGCACTCGACCGGCGGGGCGGTGGATGCCCTGATATACGATTCAGAAAACGACTGCGTTATGGAGTTTGGAACCAACAACGGATTCAAAATTGATCTCAACAGGAAGTGTTATCCCCTGCATCCAGGTATTTCGTCCGAAGCGAAGAAGAACCGAAAGCTCCTGATGGATCTCTTCGAAAACGAAGATTTTGTGTGTGATTTGACGGAATACTGGCATTTTGATTATGGCAATGTGGTGTGGGCCTTGGAAAAGGCCAGAGCATCCTCGAAATATGACGTCGTCTTGGACCCGCGCTGATCTCCGCACCTCGGAACGCCTTCCGGGAAAATCACCGTCAAGGCTCAGCCGGTCTTTCCGGTCATGTCAGGCTCAAAAGCTCAGGTATGCCGCGCTTCGCGCAGTGCGGCCGCAACGGAGGGCGCGTCGGGCATCGCGATGATGCGCGCCTCGACCGGATCATTGGTGAGACGCAGAATGACGGCAAACTCGTCGCCGCCAAGCCGGCAGCAGATATCCGAGTCTCTTGCCTCCTCTCTCAGCGCTTCTGCCACTGCAACCAGTATGCGGTCCCCTAGCAAGGAAGGCATGAGTCGCTCTGAGTTCGCGGTTGAACCGTTTGGTCGCTCATGGCGCGACCACGGCTGCACATGAACCCGGCGGCGGGCCCAAAATCAACAAGCAGAAGCTCGGTGCTCACTTGGGCTGTGAGAGAGACCGAGCGCTCGACCGTCACGCCCGCGCCGTCACCCTGGTTCAGGATGAGGTCGTCCAGAGTTGCTTCGCCGCAGATGACATGAACCCAGGCGCTCCGCCCCGGAATCAGCTCGTGAACGATGTGATGCCCAGGGTCGAGCATGCTCGACATGATGAGCGCGTCCTGAAGAATACCCAGCGATCCATTCCTCCCGTCCGGGGATGCGGCGACACAGAGCGCGTTGTGGCGCTGTGCTGCAGCGAACCGCTGCTGCTCGTGAGCACAACCAAGCCCCATCTGCGACGGGTGCAGGGAGATTCGAAAGATGTGTGCCCAGTCGGACCGCGACGCGTTCGTCTCCTTGTGGCGGACGCCACGGCCAATGGTCATGCGCTGGAACTCGCCTGCGTCAACGACCCCAGAGCTCCCCGTGGAGTCCTCCTGTGCCAGTGCGCCTCTATAGACATAGGTGACGATCTCAGCTTCCTGACGTGGATGAGCCACAGAGACTGCGCTCGGTGGCAGAAGGTGCTCGCTGAGACCCTCGAGGATCCCGCAACCACCGGCCAGAGGGCCCCCTCGGTCGCGGGGGGAAAACGTCTGCCAGACCTGCTGCTTTCGGCGCTGGACGTAGTGACGGTCCTGGGCCCTTCGCACCGTGATCATCGGCCCGATTCCCCTTCGGCGGCGGTCGCTGCGTCGAAATGGCGTCCGGGGACTCCGAACCCCAGCAGCGGTCCAAAGTCCCCCAAGGGCAGGAGCCCCGAAGCTTGACGGGCGGGCGTTGTCTTCCGGGCGCGCCTCAGAGTGTATTCCACCGCCCTTGCGGCCAAGAGCGGAACATTCCGCGGGTCGGCGCTCCACTGCGTGGCCCAGTCGAAAGCCACCACGACCAGGTCACCGAGCCGTAGGGTCATGTGTGTGTCTGCACTCATGGGGCCCTCCTTTCATTTCCTTTGACGTCCTCCGCTCTGAAGCGCCTCTTTGCGCCGCTCGTGCCGGACGAGCCGATTGCACCACTCCGTGCATCGACGCGGGTCCATTGCAGTGGGCGGCCTAACCACATCGTTTGCAGCTATCGTGCCATCGACTAAAAGCTCTATCTGTTCTACTTAACGAAACGGAGGAGTTTCCGGCTGGCAGCTGATTCAGTCAAAATGGAGTGGAATCCCTCAAGACGAAGGAGCGGCCAGTTCGTCTTCCATGGCAGACGCGGAGCACATGCCGTGCCCCAACGAGCCATTCTCGTCGGATCATCGAGAGGGACATCAAGGTGTCTCATCTTCCTTAGCGGAGGCGACGACATCGACCTCGAACCCATGGTTCGAAGACCCTCCGAGTACCACATGAACCTGGTGCTCGCGGCCATCATCGGCGAGGGGGACACGCGCTCCTCCCGGCAGCGGGGTTCCGTCAAGAGTGACGCAGGACACCCCTTGGCAGACTCCCTCCGGGTTCTCGACAGTGATCCGGTAGAGCGTGTCGCCATGGCGGTGGGCAATCTCGAAACGTTTCCACTTCTTGGGGATGCAGGGATGGATTCGGAGGGTGGAACCCCGTTTTTGAAACCCGAGAATCGACTCCAGGCCGAGGCGGTAGAGCCAGCCCGCAGCCCCGGTGTACCAAGTCCACCCTCCCCGCCCCACGTTCGGCGGTTCGGAGTAGATGTCTGCGGCCACGGCGTACGGCTCCACCTTGTACACGTCGACGTCGGTGCGGTCGCGGGCATGGTGGAAGGGGCTCAGCAGGTTGAACAGCTCGACGGCCTTGTCTCCTTCGCCCAGCATGGCCATCGCTACGGCCGACCAGATCGCCCCATGGGTGTACTGCCCGCCATTTTCCCGAACCCCGGGGAGGTATCCCTTGACATACCCAGGGTCCAGGTGCGTCTGGTCGAAAGGCGGCGAGAAGAGCAGCATCAGGCGATCGTCGCGCCGGAGGAGCCGTCGCTCCACGGACTCCATGGCCTGGCGTGCCCGCTCCGTGTTGCCGGCACCGGAGATGACTGCCCACGACTGGGCTATGGAATCGATCTGACACTCGTCGTTGTGCGCCGATCCGAGCGGCGTCCCGTCATCGAAGAAGGCGCGCTTGTACCACTCCCCGTCCCACGCCTCCTCCTCCAGCGATGCCTTGAGAGAGTCGGCCCTGCTCCGCCAACCTGCCGCACGCTCCTCTTCGCCGCGGCGCTCGGCGACGCTGGCGAACTCCTTCAGGTTCATGAGGAGAAACCAGCCCAGCCAGACGCTTTCTCCCCGGCCCTCGTGGCCGACGCGGTTCATGCCGTCGTTCCAGTCGCCGGCCCCAATCAAGGGAAGGCCATGGCTGCCCACATCGAGGCTGCAGTCCAAGGCCCGTGCGCAGTGCTCGTAGAGGGTCGCCCGCTCTTCTGACCGCCCGGGCTCGAAGTAGGCCTCCTGTTGTCCCTCCTCGAGAGACGGCCCCTCGAGCCACGGAACCTCCTCGTCGAGCACTGTCCAGTCATCGGTGATCCTCAAATATCGGACCGCCGCATAGGGCAGCCAAAGGCGGTCGTCAGAGATTCGGGTCCGCACTCCGCGGCCAGTTGGGGGATGCCACCAGTGCTGGACATCGCCTTCAGGGAACTGCCGGGCGGCAGCCCTGAGGAGGTGTTCGCGCACGATATCGGGTCGCGACGCCGCCAGGGCGAGGACGTCCTGGAGCTGGTCGCGAAAGCCGTACGCCCCTCCGGACTGGTAGAACGCGGAGCGGGCCCACACCCTGCAGGAGAGCGTCTGATAGAGCAGCCAGCGGTTGAGGAGGAGATCCATCGAGGGCTCGGGAGTCTTGACCTGAACAGCATCCAGCAGCCGGTCCCAGCCTTCCGAAACCTCGAGCAGAGCCACGTCGAAATCCATTCGCCGGTAGCGTAGGATCAGGGAGCGGGCATTGTCGCGGCTGTCCTCCTCGCCCAGCACGAATACGACCTCGGTGCGTTCTCCCGGTTCGAGCTCGACCTTTGTCTGTAGAGCGGCGCACGGGTCGAGGCCTGCTCCGGTTTTGCCCGAAAGCTCCCGGCCCCGTTCCAGCGACGCGGGATGGTCGAGGCCAGCGTTGCGGCCCAGGAACTCGAGGCGGGCGCCGGAACAGGATGTCTGACGCCCGCCCAGATCGGCGAAGGCGACTCGCCCCGCGAACTCTCCGTTCCAGGAATTGCGCGCGAAGATGGCGCCGGTTGCCGGATCGAGTTCGGTAACTACATGCTCCGCGGAGCCGCTCCGCTCGACCCCCAACACCCACTCCGCATATGCCGTGACCGAAAGCCGCCGTTTGCGGCTGGACCGATTCTCGAGCGTGAGGCGGGAGATCTTGACCGGGTCCCGCGGAGGCACGAACTGCACGAGGTTCAGTGCGATGCCGTTGGAGGTGTGCTCGAAGCGACTGTAGCCCTGGCCGTGGCGAATGACATATGGCCGGCTTGCTTCGCGGATCGGGAGCATGGTCGGTCCCCAGACGAGACCACTGTCCTCATCCCGGACGTAAAAGGTCTCGCCCGGAGGGTCGCCGATGGGGTCGTTCGACCATGGCGTGAGCTTGTTCTCTCGGCTGTTCACGGACCACGTGTAGCCCGAGCCCGACTCGGAGGTCTGGAAACCGAAATCCGGGTTGGCCACCACGTTGATCCAGGGGGCAGGGGTCCATTGCCCTGTGCCCAGAACCGTGACGTACTCCCGGCCGTCCGCTGTAAATCCCCCGAGGCCATTGAAGAAGTCGAGATCGAGAGCGGGAGGGACAACAGTCTTCGTCGACTCGGGAAGCGCGCGCAGCTGACGTGGAACCGGTCCCGGCCTCGATCGCCCCAGCCGAACCACCTGCTCGGACAATGAACCCCGGCGCGCGAGAACCTCCACTCGCGCTGCAGCGTGGAGAAGGATCTGGTCCGCCGCCGGCACCAGGTCGGCCCTGATCACGAAGACGCCTCCATGTTCCCTATGCGTCTCGTGGCCTGACGCCGAGTGGCTGGCTCGTACCATGCCTTCAAGAGACTCCTGGAGGCCCGGTGCGTAGGAGGTGCCTTCGGCATTCAGGATCACCAGGTCGGCGTCAATCCCCTTCCGGTACCAGTACTCGTGCGCCCGCAGGAGCTGCCTCGCGACCCCCCGTTCCTCTTCCGATTCGATCTGTACCAGGGCGATCGGAAGATCGCCGGAGATGCCGTAGGCCCAGAGCCCGGGCTGGCCGCCGCGGTTTTTGGCCAGCTCCTGAGGCGCCGCACGCAGGGTGGGATCGATGTAGAGCAGACGATTGGCCAGGCGCTGGAAGAGATGTGCTTCGTCTTGCGAGATCCGGAGGTGGTGCAGCTGGACCTGCGCCTGGGTCCAGGCCAGTGAGCTCTCCCGCTCGAAGGTTTCCCGCTGGCGGTATTTCTCAGCCGTCGCGAGGGCCTCTTCCCGGGAATGTGCGACGAGCGTCGTGAACACGAGATGGACCGTTCCGCGACCGGGAATCGCCACTCGCTGCCGTAAGCTCATGATGGGATCCAAAACAGTCCCTGCCGTGTTCGAAAGGGGCTCCCCGTCGACCACGGACAGCGACGTCCGAATCCCGCGACCACGGCCCAGAAAGCGTGCGCGGTCGCTCTCGTATTGCAGCGTGTCGAACGGCTCCCCCTCGAGCGCGATCAGATGGGCGAGCCAGACCCGGGGCTCGTCTGCCGACCGCGGGCGTCGTGAAGCGAGCAGGGTCCCGAGCTCGGGAACGAATTCTGTCTCCACGAAGAGGTTCGAAAAGGCGGGATGGGCCTCGTCGGCGCCCTGTGGAGCCAACACGACCTCGGCATAGGACGTGACATCGATCTCACGGTCCCTGTCCTCGAGATTGGTGACCGTCAGGCGGCGGAGCTCGGCGTCGTCCTCCGGGGAAACCACGATCTCGAGGGCGGTTGATACGGACCGATGGCGCTGCATGATCTTGGCCCGGTCTTCAGAGTAGACGACGTCGTACGCGTCCGCTTCGGTCCCGCTGGGCTGGAAGCCGGCCGACCAGACGTCACCGGTTTTCGCGTCCCGCAGGAAGGTGAACGAGCCCCAGTCATCACACGTCGTGTCCTCCCGCCAGCGGGTGACGGCAAGGTCGCCCCATCGGCTGAAGCCGGCGCCCGCGGCCGTGACCATCACCGTGTAGCGGCCGTTCGACAGGAGATGGGTACGGGGCGTGATGTCATGCGGCGATTCAAATCGACGCAGGGTCGGGGGAACGAGTTCGCGGACAAGCGCGGTCACCCGCACCTCCTCGGCCCGGGGTCGGGCCACCGCCACCGCTCGCGGCGTCCGCTCTTGGAGGAGGAGCTCCGCTGCCTGGACCAGGGGATGGGCGTGAAAGCGCCGCCGGGTGACGCCGTCGTCCACCACGTTCGCCAGTGCGACGATGGTCATTCCCTGGTGATGGGACATATACGCCCGGACCACCGCCACCTGGTCCTCTTCCGGCAGCCTCGAGGGGGTGTAGTCGAGTGCTTCATAGAAGCCGTAAGCGCCTCGGGCTCCAGCTCCCACGAGGCGCGCGAAATTTTTCACGGCGGCACTCGGGTCCACCATCGCCGCGAGGGCGGTGGCATAGGGAGCCACGACCACATCCTCGCCCAGCCCTCGCTTGAAACCCAGGCCGGGCACGCCGAAATCCGAGTACTGATACGTGAGGTGCACGTCGCGAACGTTGTAGGCTGACTCGGAGACGCCCCACGGGACCTTCCGGTCCACGCCGTAACGGATCTGATTCCCCACAACCAGCCGGCAGGTGAGGTCGAGAAGGCTGTGGGCGGGTTGCCGCATCACCAGGAGCGGCATGAGGTATTCGAACATCGACCCCGACCACGAGACGAGGGCCGCCCCACGGCCAACCGGCGTCAGGGCCCGGCCGAGACGGAACCAGTGCTTGGGCGAAACGTCGCCCTTGGCGATAGCGACGAAGCTCGCCAGTCTGGCCTCGGAGGCCAGGAGGTCGTAGCAGCCGGGATCGAGGATGTCGTCGGCCACGCGGTAACCGATGGAGAAGATCTTGCGCGACGGATCGAGGAGAAACCGGAAGTCCATGGCCTGGACCATGGCTTCGGCGTGGAGCGCGAGGTCGGAGAGGCGGCGCCCGAGGTTGCTCTCCGCCCTCCGGGGCCCATCCAGACTCTCGAAAAGCAAGGCCGTTTCGATGTCCCGAGCGTGGCTCCGGATGGAGTCCCGAGCGGCCCTCGCCCAGACGCGGATCTCCGACGTGGGCCCGCCGTCGACTCTGCTGGAGAGGGTGCGCGCGATATCCAGGAGCTGCTCCGCCTGAGCCCCGAGCTCCTCGAGGCGTTGGACCCATTCGGAAAGACCCGTTGGGGGATCCTCCAGAACCGCCAACATCCCTTCCGCGGCCTCGCGCAGCTGAGCCGACGTGACCGTTTGCGTGCGCTGCGGATGCTCGGCGTGTTCTGCCGACTCGAGAACCAGATCCAGAGCGTCCCTGACGCCCTCCAGGACCGGTGGGCCGAAGCGAGGGCGATGCACGAGCTCGCGGCATGCCTGAGCCAGGGCGATCAGGTGCCCGGCCAGATTGCCGCTGTCGACGGTGGATACGTATAGCGGCTCCAGCGGCCGGAGGTCCCGGGTGTCGTACCAGTTGCAGAAGTGGCCGCGGACGCGGTGCAGTTTGTCCATGGTCTGCAGCGTGGCCTCGAGCCGTTCCGCAGTGTCCAGAATCCCGATCCAGCCGAAGTCGTGGGCGGCCGTCGTACTGAGAAGATAGAGACCCAGATTGGTCGGCGAGGTGCGGTGGGCTCGGGCGGGCTCGGGGTCTTCCTGGAAGTTGTCCGGCGGGAGGGCGTGCTCATCCTCGTCCACGAACGTCTCGAAGAAGCGCCAGGTCCGGCGGGCGATGAGCCGCA
>CBDTWX010000056.1:0-16267 GCA_965364305.1 uncultured Thermoanaerobaculia bacterium | reverse complement strand
ATAGAATATTTGTGCTATAGTTGACTTATGAGTAATACAGAAACGGTAATCGTCGAAGCCCAGTTCACGGTAGACAACGGACCGCAATTGACAATCGACATCGCGTCGGCGCAATGGAAAGCTTCGGAGCAAGAACTGGAAGTGAAAGGTTCCTGGCCCACGATCGGCGCTCTAGTCCGAGTGACCAACGCGGAGACAGGAGCGTCCCTGGGCACGACCGTCGTAGAGCTTGACGACGGCGAGCCGGAATGGGAATTCGAGCAGCAAAGTCCCGCCGGGCTTCAACGCTCTGTGGGCCTGCCTCAAGATCTCCAGCCCTTGATCCCGTTGAAAGACGTTGAACTGACCGTAGATCATCATCACGAGATCGAAATCTCCGCCGAACTGGCCATCCCTCACATCGGCGTGACGAAAGCTGCACGACAGCTTCGACTCGGATTCGGCGATCTCTCGCGCATGTCGGATCGACGCCGGAGAAAAATCGATCCCGACGCACTCACAACCCAATCTCGCCAGTCGCGTCGCGTACAGCCCGGGTCCGCACGCGAGATCGAGCAGTCTGGCCGGCCGGGAGCCCAGCACCTCCGAGAAGATCCACTCGACATGCCGATCGATCGTCTCGCTGCGGCGGCTGGCGAGATCGTGCTCCTGGCTCAGATGCTCGGCGAGCATGCGCTCGGAGAACTCGGGGTCATCCCAGGGGATGTTGTCGCCCTCGGACCAGGGGGCCGGTTCGGGCTTTCGGTCAATAATGTCTTGAATAGTCATCATGACTCTTGTTCTCCATTTTTCGGCATTCAACCTCGATCTCTGTCCGGCTTCGGGGTGAACATTACCGCATCTCCTCCCACACCGTGTGCTCGACAAGCCCGAATTCTCGGAGCGCGTTGGCGAGGTGCAAAGCCAGGGCGCACGGCTCCGTCTCTCCGGCCGAGTCGTGGTGATGGATGTGAATGGCGACGTCCGTCACCAACCCGTTCCGGCGGTACATCGAGACGATTCCGGCCTCGATCTTCCATGCGGGAATCGACTCGGTGATCCGCTCACCGAGGGTCTCGATCGCCTGAGCGGACGACCGCAGATGAATGATCTCGAGCCGTCTCATCTCTCGCTCCAGAGCGGGGGGATGTAAGGATGTGATGCGTATCGCCCGCACCGGTGAGGCTGCACATCGGTAGCTTCGGCGGGGTCGGGAAACGACAACAGCTCTTCTTGCTGCCGATCGAAGAGTCGAATCAGGGTCACCACAACCCACATCAGCCACGCGGGCAGGAGCGGCACTCTGATGAGCCGCCCAGAAACATCCAGGCCGAGATCGTTGACTTCTCTCCGGGTCGTGATCTGCAGTTCTTCGAGGTCGACGTCGGCGACGGCGTCATCCGCCACATCAGAAACGAGTACGAGTCGCGTCGTTGCGTTCATGATCGAGCTCCTCACTGTCGAATCAGGCCCGAGCCAAAGAAGGTCCCCCAGCTCAGGTGGATACCGATGTCAGGCGTGTTGGCGTAGTGAAATACGTTTTCGGTCAGACCGACACCGAAGACGCCGACCTTGGTGGCCCACTTGACGCCAAAGGTGATCTGGAACTCCGGGTCGCTCAGATCCGAGTCGACGAAATCGCGGAGCGGGTGCTCGGAGAGGAGGACCTGGACGAAGGTCCGAGTCCTCTTCCACCTGTTGAACCGATGAATCCAGCTCAGATTGAGCGACGGCAGGTTGGGAAAAGCGAAGTCTCTCGTTTGGTCAATACCGATGTTTCTGACAGTCCCCGGAACGACATACCCGAGGTTCACGATCAGAGCATCCTTGCGGAGGCGAAGGTCCGCGGTCATCAAGAGACCGACGTCCCAGGCGCCGGTCGACAGACCGGCATCAACGCTGGCAACCGGAGCCTTGACTCCTGCACCGACGCTGAATCGCCACCTGCCGAGGAAGCCGGGAATCGCGTACCGGAGATAGAGCGACGGGTCACCGAAACCGCCGCGGCTCGGACGATCGAGGTAGGCTTCCCAGACGATGCCGTCAGCGGCAAAGACGGCCTGGAAGCGTCTCTCCTCGACGTGGTTGCGACCGGCCTGCGCGAGGCCGAATGCGTCGTGGAAATCGTAGATGACACCGTCGAGCACTCCGCCCGAAAATCCGAGGTACGGCACGGCGATCGATAGGTCGAGCCGATCCGTCAGACCCCAGTGGACGAAGAGCTCCGTGTAGTCGATCTCGGCGTCGAGGTAAAAAGCCTCGCCGGCCGGCATGGACACGATGGCATCGACGTCGGCACCGTTCAACGCGCGCCGGGTGGCTCCTCGAGACTGATTGAGGTATGCCTCCACCGACGGGCTCATCTGGAAGTAGTTGATCTTCGAGTGGTGGAGCTCGACCGCAAAAACGCCCTGACCAAGAGGTGCGGCCGGGGCTGGCGCGAAGCCGAGCAGAAAAAGGCTCGGATAGGTGAAGTTGCGAACCCGCATCGGGACTCCGATGGGGTCTTCGGAAAGGAACACCGGAAGGTCGGCCGCCTCGGTGGTTGCGGACGCCAGGACAAGAAACGCCGCGACGAGCGTGAGGTGCCACCGACGTGCTGTCTGTTGTTCTGTGAAGCTCTGGTTTCTCATTTTCTTCATTTCTTTTTGCGATCAAAGAGAGAGCGAAGATCGTGCCAGTTTGAGAAACTATTTAATTTCTTATATTTCGGAAGAATCGATTTCTTGAGATTGTGGCAAATCGTAGTTTCAGTTGTTGTATTTCACAATTTGATGTAGATTTACGAAAAGTCAAAACGCTCGAGATCACCCGTTGGGGGAAACGTCATGGTCGACAAAAACGAGTTCTTTCGCGAGGCAACCCTGAGACTGTGCAGCCATTTGAACATCGAAGAGGGACTCCGGGCCTGCATCGGCTATATCTCGAAGCACATCCCAGCCGACGTTCTCTATCTGGAGAGAAACGAGCCCGAGCTCGCCGCGATGCGCGTTATCGCGCGGGCCGATTCCTCGAGCTGCCGGCGCATGGATCTATTGATTCCCTACAGCGAGCAGGCCAGGGCAGCAATGTCCGCGTGGGGCGAGGAGTATCGGGCCGGGAGAATGCCGGCGGTGTTCGTGATCAACAATCCGCAGGAGGAACCGGTCACCCGCCACCTGCTCGCATCTCTCAATGAGCCCTCCTCGTCGGTGATGAGCTTGCCGCTCATCATCGAGGATCGGATCGTTGGTGCATTGGCGCTGCTCGCCAAAGGAGACGACCGCTTCGAGGAGCACCACGTCGAGCTCTACGCCACCCTCAAGGAGCCGTTCTTCATCGCGATGTCCAACACCCTCGAGCACCAGGAGGTCCTGCGGCTCAAGGACCTGCTCGCCGACGACTACAGATTTCTCCAACGTGAGATGCTGCGCATGTCAGGCGACGAGATCATCGGCGCCGACTTCGGACTCCGTGAGGTGATGCATCAGGTTCAGCATGTCGCACCGACGGAAAGTCCCGTCCTGCTCACGGGAGAGACCGGGGTCGGCAAGGACGTGGTGGCGAACGCGATCCACCTCGGCTCTCCCCGGCGCGAGGGACCGTTCATCGCCGTCAACTGCGGCGCCATCCCCGAGTCGTTGCTCGACAGCGAGCTTTTCGGCCACGAGAAGGGGGCCTTCACCGGAGCTTTGTCAAAGAAAAGGGGCCGGTTCGAGCGCGCCGACAAGGGTACGATTCTGCTCGATGAGATCGGGGAGATGCCGCTCGAGGCGCAGGTGCGTCTGCTGCGCGTGCTGCAGCATCGGGAGATCGAGCGTGTTGGGGGAACCGATCGCATCCCGGTGGACATCCGGATCATCGCCGCCACCAACAAGGACCTCCCAGCCATGGTGAAGGCGGGCAAATTTCGGGAGGACCTCTGGTTTCGCATCAACGTCTTTCCGGTCGCCATTCCTCCGCTGCGTGATCGACCGAGCGATATCCCCGCCCTCGTGCAGCATTTCATCGACCTCAAAACCAGGGAGCTGAAGATCGGTGAAACACCACGACTGGCGCCCGGGGCCATCGAACAACTGGTGGCCTACGACTGGCCTGGCAACGTGCGAGAGCTCGAGAATCTCATCGAACGAGCCATGATTCTGAGCCACGGCGAGCCGCTCGCCTTCGATAACCTCGGATCGTCACATCCGAAGAGTGCCGGAGCCGATTCACCGGAGGCCAGCGAAGCAACTCTCGGCCTCGACACGGTCACCAAGCGCCACATTCAAAGGGTGCTGGTCATGACGGACGGTAAGATCCACGGCCCCGGAGGAGCGGGGGAGGTGCTCGGGGTGAACCCTAACACCCTCCGCTCAAAAATGAGGAAGCTGGGGATCCCGCTGGGAAAGAACAGGCAGCTCGAGTAACAGCGGCGCAGAATAATATGTCCATGGAGGGTGGGTGAATTACAACCTCTTGATGGTGCTCGGGCCGACGGCATCCGGAAAAACCCGCTTGGGCGTCGAGCTGGCCCGGGAGCTCGGCGGCGAAATCGTGTCTGCCGATTCGCGACAGGTCTACCGCGGTCTCGACATCGGGGCTGGAAAGGATCTCGACGAGTATTCGGTCGGTGGGCCGCCCGTTCCCTACCATCTGATCGACATCGTCGATCTCGATGTCGAGTTCAGCGTCTTCGATTTTCAAAAACGGTTCTTTGAGGTTTTCGATGAGATCGACGCAAGCGAGAAACTGCCGATCGTGGTCGGCGGCAGCGGTCTCTACCTCGAGTCGATCTTGAGCGAGAACCGTCTGGTCGAAGTGCCGGAGAACGCCGGCCTGCGGGCCGAGCTCGAGGTTGAGACGACGGAAACCCTCATCGAAAGGCTACGCGGCCTCAAGAAGGTGCACAACCGAACCGACCTCGAAGACCGCACGCGCCTCATCCGGGCAATCGAGATCGCGGAGCACTCGGCGAATCACCAACCGGAATCCAGCCCTGAGATCACCGCCTTGGTGATCGGCATTCATTGGGACCGCCGCGTGCTTCGAGACCGGATCCAAATACGGTTGGCCGAAAGAATGCAGGGTGGTCTCATCGACGAAGTACAGCGGCTCCACGAAGGCGGTGTTTCGTGGGAGAAGCTCGAGTTCCTCGGCCTCGAGTACCGATTCGTCTCGGAGTTTCTGCGCGGCGTGATCAAGAATCGAAACGACCTCAAGCAGAAGCTGGGCTCGGCCATCTGTGCCTTTGCCAAGCGACAGGAAACCTGGTTTCGCCGCATGGAGCGGAAGGGGACCGTGATCCACTGGATCGAGGGCGGCGATCTCGAGCTGGCGCGGCGGGGGATCGCCGCACACGCCGATCTGGCGCCTGGCCGGCCCGGCTGATGGGTCCGTCGACCTCTGTCGATCGTGCACGGCGGTTCCTGAAAAAACGAGCAGGATTGTCGAAGCACTGTCTGGTCTGCGGAGATCTGCACGGCGTTTCCCAAGCCGTGGTCATCCCGGCCCTCGCCGAGGAAACACGGCTTTTCGAGACCATCGAGAGCCTCGGGCGGAATCCGCCGGAGGAGCTCGCACGTACGCTCGTCATTTGCGTGGTCAACAATCGTGCCGAGCCGTTCGTGAGGACTGAGGAGATCGCCGACAACCAGCGCACGCTGGTCCATCTCGAAAGCCTGATGAATGGGCACCGGGTGCCGATCAGACCCGATCTGACCGCCGATCACCTGCGACTCGGATTTGTCGACGCATCGAGCAGGGGCTTGGAGATCGGCCCCAGGTTCGGGGTTGGGGAGGCGCGCCGAATCGGTCTCGACCTCGCCCTGTCGATTCTGACCGAGAACGACGTGGAACACGGCCTGCTCTTCTGCCTCGACGCCGACACCATCGTCGAGACCGACTACCTTGAGGCTGTTCGGCGGAATTTCGAGGTGACCGGATCTCGGAGTGCGGTGGTCGACTACGCTCACAGGCTGCCGGACGACCCCGCGCGGCGCCTTGCGATCGTTCGCTACGAGCTTTTTCTCCGCTACCACGAGTTCGGACTGCGTCTTGCAGGATCTCCCTACGCCTTTCCGACGATCGGATCGACGATCGTCACGAGGTGCGACGCCTACGTCGCCGCCGGTGGGATGAACAGACGTCAGGCGGGTGAGGATTTCTACTTCCTCCAGGAGCTGGTCAAAACAGGCCGAGTCGGTCGGGTCACGGACACCACTGTCCATCCGTCGGCACGGGTCTCCGATCGAGTTCCCTTTGGAACCGGGGCAACGATCGGCCGCCGACTCTCAGGCGGAGATGACGGCTCGGCGGTGTATCACCCAGACAGCTACGGGGTCATCGGCGACTGGTTGTCGTTGGTCGAGAGCCGTCTCGACCAGCCTGCATCGGATCTCTTGGGATGCGCGGCGGGTATTTCGCCGCCCCTCGAGGCGTTCTTGATTCGCAACAGATTCGAAAACACCTGGCCGAGACTCCAGCACAATTCGCCCGACCTCAATGGTCTCGAACGACAGTTTCACCGCTGGTTCGACGCGTTCAGAACCCTCAAGCTGATCCACCACCTTCGCGACAACGGCTTCCCGCGGCGACCGATCATCAACGCTGTCCGCGATCTCATCGAACGGATTGCAGGGTTTGAACCGGGCATCGCCTGGGACGACATCGCCGACGACATCGGCGTCCAAGAGGAACTCATCGGCGTTCTCAGAAACGTGTGCGCGACGAGGGATTGGCACCAGGAATCTCGCCGTGCCCGTCCAACCTGATCCTTCGGCGTGAATTCCCGGCGATTTCATATGCCGGGAAGAGTCCTGGGTGGACGACCATACCCTGGCCCTCCGGTCCGGTCACGAAATCCACGAACGGTCGAACGTGCGGATCCCCCTCGATGGTGTAGAAAAGGAACGGCCGTTCGAGAGCATAGGTGGAGCTTTCGTCGACGTCGTCTTTCTGCAGGAGAAAAGCGTCAGTATTTGAATCGCTTGACGATGGCCGTGAGCTCCTCGGCGGTGGACGCGAGGTCGGACGCGGCAGTCTGGCTGACGGAGGTCGAGGCGGCGGAATGTCTTACAGCATCCGCCATCCCCGAGATGCTCCCGGCAATTTCACCGCTCGCTGCGGCGGCCGCTCCGGCTGAAATCCCGATCTCCGCGGTGGTCGCCGCCTGTTCCTCGACGGCGCCGGCGATGGTCGCCTGAATCTCATGGATCTCCTTGATGATGTGCGAACAGCGCTCGATCGCTTCGGAGGCGAACGACGCATCGCTGCGAAGGATGGAGATGTTTTTCGAGATCTCTTCGGTTGCGTGGCCGGTCTCGGTGGCCAGATTCTTGACCTCTGCCGCAACGACAGCGAAACCCTTGCCCAGCTCGCCGGCCCTGGCGGCCTCGATCGTCGCATTGAGCGCCAGAAGATTCGTCTGTTCCGCGATGGTGTTGATGACCTCGGCGACCCTGCCGATTGTCTGGGTGCTTTGTCCGAGCTTTTCGAATACGCTGATCGATTCCTCGGCGATTGTCACGCCGTCGGTGGCGACCTTGGCCGCACGGCGGGCGAGGTCGGCGATCTCGCGGACGCTGGCGTTCATCTGCTCGGTTCCGGTCGCCACCGCGACGATGTGCTCGTTGACCTGCTGGCTGGCCGCAGATACCGAGTTTGCCTGGGCCGAAGTCTCCTCGGTCGTACTGGCGATTTCGTTGCTCAGCCCCTGAAGCTCGTCCGAGGCGGCGAGGAGAGACGCCGCGTTTTCACCGACCGCACTGACATCCCCTTGGAGTCGATCCAGGAAGCTGTTGAAGATGTTTCCGAGATCCCCAAGCTCGTCTGAGCTCGTCACCTCGACACGCCTGGTGAGATCACCATCGCCCTCGGCAATGTCGGCGAAACGGGAAACCAGACGACGGATCGGTCTCACCACAACGGCATTTGACGCAATGAGGGTCAAACCCGAAATGACGACTATGGCCCCGAACACTGCAATGGCGTACAGAAGAGTGCTACGGCGCACGGGAGCACTGATCACGCTGTCGGGGATTACGATGCCGAGAGTCCAGTTGATCTCGGGCGAGTCGCTTTTCACCGGTGCGGCAAGGACAATCGACTCCTCGCCCCGCCAGGTAACTGCCTTGGGTGAGGTGTCGCCGCGAACATAGCTGTCCGTCAACGCCCGAAATCCCTCGGAATCCATTTCCTCATCATCGAAAGACGCCAGATACACGACAGGCCGCTCCTGGGTGGTGTCGAGCTCCAGCTCCACACCCGAAAAATGGATGACCTCGCCGTTCTCGTTGACCAGAAATGCACTGCCCTCGTCACCCCGGAACCTGATCTGATCAATCAGCCGTCCAAATATGTCGAGGCTCAGATCCACCCCGCCCACTCCGAACAACGTCCTGTCGGGACGATACACGGTCGTTTGAATGACGACCGTGATGATTCCCGTTGAAGCGCTGACATGAGGAGAGGTCACGTAGAGGCGGTCCTTTTCGACAGCCTCCTTCCACCACTTCCGGTTCTTCACGAAATAACCGTCTCGCTCGATCCGCCCGTCGCCGGCGCGGAAGTATTCCTGCGTGTTTTCGGTAGCGAAGAACGCGCGGATGATCTGCGGGTCATCAGCGACGATGGAGTCAAAGTAGTCAATGATCATTCGGTAGTCTGGGTCGTCCGCAATCGGTGCCCTGAACTGGTCGTATTCCAGGAACCAGCGTCGCAGATGGGGGTTGGCAAGCATGGTCGTCGCAACCCGACCTCGCTGAACGAAGAACTCGCGCAGCTCGGCGGCCTTCCCGGCGACGACCTCTTGAGCCTCAGAGTAGGTCAGTCTGCGGTTCAGGCTTTCGATTTGAACCACGACGATGGCACCGAGCAGCGCCAGAGAAAGAGCCAGCGATCCGCAAACAGTGATCGTCAGCTTCGAGCCGATCTTGAGTCGGTCGATCATCCAGCCTTCCTCCTGGCGAAATTCACTCACCCCGCGGCGTGAATCGTCGCCACCTGAACATCGAATTATTCCGATATCTCTCGAGAAGCCGAAGAGCCCAGTGCGTGAAGATTCACCCGATTGCGCCCTCAACAATTCTATCCTTAGCCGACACCGAATGAAGAAGAACGGCGCCCCGCCCGTAATTTTCCCGGGTGGCGGTGAAGACTGACCCGGTCACACGCCGACTCGAGGTTCGGGAATTCAAGGCGGCCCGAAAACCCCGGCGCCGAGCGGTGGCCTGCCGCTTTCGTTCTATTGGCAGGCGTCGCGAGTCACTACCCACACAGGATCGGATCGTGGTCAAGGGTGAAATTTCGGCTTTTTTGGGACCGTGATAACCTCGGTTGGAACGCACGGAAAACAACGGCCGTCGCCTCTCGCAACCAAAAGAAAAGGCACCATGTGCGAGCTGCCATTAAGAACCCCGTCGATGCAATCGAGTGGATGACCACGACGTCACCGCGGCCAAACCCGTTGTTTTCCCTGCGTCTTTTCGGATGGCGGCACAGGTGGGCGGACGTGGCGGCCAGTGTCACCCTGCTACTGCTTCTGGTCGCCAGCAGGTGGGCGGCATCGCCCGCCTCGATTTGGGAGCAGGACGAGGCTTACTTTGGGTGCGGAGTTGTCGAGTTCGACCCCACGGCCAACCACCCTCACCCGCCCTGGTTCCCACTCTGGATGGCAGTGGGCAAGGCAGCCTCGACATGTGTGGATCAGCCGACACGAGGGCTGCAGATCGTCAGTGCCTGCGCCAGCGTCTACACATTATTCCCGCTACTCTCTCTGTGGAGCATCTGGTTGCGGCGCGAGCTGGCCCTCGCTGCGACGCTGCTGTATCTATTCAATCCCGCGGCATGGGTACTCAGCGGGCGCGCATTCAGCGAGCCACTGGCGACCATGTTGATCGTTCTGGCAATGGCATTTTGGTGCGATCGTGTCCCGAGCAGGTCCCGAAATATGGCCGGTTCGTTGGCTGCGGGCCTCTGTCTGCTCACACGCGCCCATTTCGCCTTACCTCTGGCGACTGTAACTCTCTACCAGATCCGGCACACGACAAAATGGGGGCAGCGCCTTGCCACAGTGGTACCGTTGCTCGTTCTGGTGACGGTCGGCTATGGCGCTGTGTTGATTTACGCCGGAGGTGCCGGCCCACTGCTCGAAGCCCTGAACAACCATGGGCGCTACCATTTCGGCCAACTCGCCGCGGCCGATCTCGTCTTCGGAGAATCGGGCATCGCCCGCGCGTTTCTGGTCCCGGCTGCCGCAATCGCATGGATGGGTTTGGCGTTGATCGGGGCAGTCGTCTCCTGGGCTCGACGGCGCAGGTTCGTGGGTCTTCGCGAGTTGTTGGTGTTTGCGGTCCTGCCGTTTTGTTTCCTTGTTTACGGACTCTCGTGGGCGGGGAATGTGCGCTACGTCCTTCCCCTGGTGGCGCTGGGGTGGGGTTTCGCGGTGACCGGGCTGGCACGGCTTGTCGGCAGATGGACCCTACCGATCGCCGTTCTTTTCCTCGTCGGCCTGGCGCTTCCGATCGCACCGGAGTTGGGGGTCTATCGCTCCGCAGCCTCTCCGCCGGTGCGCGCTCTCGAGCACTGCCTCGCCGAAGCCCGCCAGCGCGGTGCGGTCATCGTGACCGATCGGACCCTGACGTCATTCTTCGAGTACCGGCGTCTGTGGAAGGGGATTCCTGGAACCGTGCTCCACGACTCCCAGATCGGAGTCGACACACCGCCGCCGCCGCAATGGCTGACCGTGGCGATTTTCGACGGCGACGGTGGCGGCTTCGTCGGGAGGTCGGGCAGAAGGGCCACCTTCAGCTGCGATCAGCGTTGGCTCCGTCGCCTGAGCCAGGGCCGATTCCTCGATGTCACTGTCGCGACCGACGCGGAGGTGTATCCTGTTACTACGAGAAACACTCCGAAGGGGTCGGAATCTCAAAACTAGGATGAGCGATTTCCACCAACGATCCGCGCCGACTTCTCGCGCCTCGAATGTTCGTGAGCGCTCGAAGGGAGGGGCTGAGCACGCCCCAGACACCGTGGTCCGAAGAGAAGGTCTTCGTTCTCGCCCGCCTTTTCAGAGCTCCGCGTGGGTTTGATCGAGGAGGAGGTAGAAATGAGATGTGTTTCGATCTGGGTGGCCGTGCTCCTGGCAGCCGCCGTTCTCCCGGCCAACGCAACGGTATTCACCGTCACCACCGACGCCGACTCAGGCGCCGGTTCACTTCGTGAAGCGATCACGACGGCCAACCTGAGCGCCGGCCCCCACACCATCAACTTCGACGCCGACTACACCATCAACCTCGTGACCGTCCTGCCGACTATCGCGGTCGGCACGACGATCACGATCTTGGGCAACGGGTGGGACCGCACGATCATCGACGGCGGCAACACGCCAGGAGGCACCGCCGGCGTGCAGGCATTCAAGGTGGACGGCTCGCTGATTCTCGACGGGGTCGGGATTCAGAACTGCTACAGCTCACTTTTTGGTGGGGCCGTGGAGGTGGGAATTTCGGCCTCGTTTCAATTTCTCAACAGCCGGGCAGAGGCCAACACCTCGGGGTTCTATGGCGGAGCGGTCTACAGCGAAGGCACGGTGGACGTCCAGCAATCGCTGATCACCGGCAACCTGGCGTACCAGGGTGGCGGCATGTACGTCGCCGGATCCACGACGATCGAAGACACCACGATTTCGTCAAACACAGCCACCGATCTCGGCGGCGGCGGAGTCACGAACGCCCTGATGGGCTTGACGGTGCGCAGATCTCTTATCGAGGGCAATGATGCGGGAACCTCGAACGGCGGCGGCATTCAGACCTTTCGCGCATCAGCCGCGACCAAGGTCGAGAACAGTACCTTGGACGACAACTCGGCAACAGACGGGGGTGCCATTTCGTGTCACCACGATGGGAGCACTTCACTCTACAGCGTTACCGTGACCTTTAACCAGGCCACGACCGGGGGTGGAATATCCTGTCCTGACAGCCTGCTCGCCGGTTCGATCCTGCACCGGAATTCCGCGCTGTCAGGACCAGAGATCTACGGAACCCTGGAGTCCCTGGGTTACAACCTGATCGCGACGACCTCCGGCGCTACGATCACCGGGAGCACTACCGGAAACCTCATCGGAGTCGATCCTCAGCTCGGGCCGCTGGCCGACAACGGCGGAAAGACCCAGACGCGCGCGTTAGCGAACGGAAGCCCGGCAGTCGATGCTGGAGCAGCCGCCTGTAGCGGCCTGACGACCGACCAGCGAGGATCACCGCGCCCCCGAGACGGCGATGCGAGCAGCACCGCCGAGTGTGACATCGGGGCCTACGAGCTCTTCCTGGGAATATTTGCCAACGGCTTCGAGACCGGCAATACCGCGGGATGGCCTGAGACGGTGCCCTGAAACGCCCCAGATGCAGACCTCCCCCAACAGGTATTTGAGAGTCAGCGCGATTCCGGTGCCGGTCCGGCCGATGTTGAGCAGCGCAAAGGTGCCGCCAAGCTTGCACGGTTTCCCGAACCCCGGGCTGTGTCATCCCTGAGCCAAGCGGCATGGGAATCACGGCGTCCCGTCGTGCTTGTCGCACATCGTGCTCCGTGACGGAGCGCAACTACGACGGCGTCGCCCGATTCACGACAAACCCAACGGATACTTGCGCTTCGCCGCCCTCGTCACGAAACCTGGTGAGAAGTACGGGCTAGCTCCAGTCTCCGAGTTCGAACCGTTCATCGATCTCTTCACCCGGCACGGGACGGCTGAAGAAGTATCCCTGGACGCGATCGCATCCCTCGTGACGTACCGCAGCGAGCTGCTCGGTGGTTTCAACTCCCTCGGCGACGGTGTTGAGACCGAGAGTGCGCGCCAGAGCAACGACGGTCGCGACGATAGCGGCATCCCCGGAATCCTCGATGTCGCGGACGAACGACCTGTCGATCTTGAGGGTGTCGATCGGGAAACGTGGGAGGTAGGACAGCGAAGAATAGCCGGTGCCGAAGTCGTCAATCGAGATCTTCACGCCGAGCTTCTTGAGCTGACCCAAGGCCTCGACTGTGGTCTCCGCCTGCCGCATGGCCAGGCTCTCGGTGATCTCTATCTCCAACGATCGGGCATCGAGTCCCGTCTTCTCGAGAATCCGCGCTACCTGCTGCACCAGACCGGGCTCCGAGAACTGGCGGGCCGACACGTTCACCGCTATGGCGACCGGTCTGCCGAGCGCGGTCTCCCATCTCTTGGCAGCGACGCATGCGGTCTCGAAGAGCCAGGGGTTGATCTGCGCCAGGATTCCGGTGATCTCGGCGATCTCGAGGAAGGCGTACGGCGCCAGCAATCCACGCTCGGGATGCTGCCACCGCAACAGGGCTTCGCAGCCATGGAATCGATTTCCGGGCAGCTCGAAGATCGGTTGATAGTGGAGCACGAACTCATTCCGTGAGGCCGCGCGCCGAAGGCTGCTCTCCAACTGCAGTCTTTCCAATGCCTTGCGGTTGAGGTCGGTGTGATACAGCTGATATCGGTCTCCCCCCTCCGCCTTGGCGCGGTGGAGGGCAGCATCGGCGTTCTTGAGGAGGGTCTCGGGATCCTCGCCGTCGGAAGGATAGAGGCTGACGCCGGCGCTGGCGCTGATGAAGACCTCTCGTCCATCGAGTACAATCGGAACCCTCAGACTTTCGAGAACCTTCAGGGCGACGCCCACTGAGTCCCTCACGCTGCGGACGCCGGGACAGAGGATCATGAACTCGTCGCCGCCGATACGCGCGAGGCTGTCGGACTCTCGCACCGCTTCACCAATCAGCCGGCCTACGGTCCTGAGCAACTGGTCACCGGCAGAATGCCCGAGGGAGTCGTTGATCACCTTGAACCGGTCGAGATCGAGGAAGATGACCGCGATGCTGGTCTTGCCCCGCTTGGCCTGAGCCACCGCCCTTTCGAGGCGATCCAAAAAAAGGTACCGATTCGGGAGACCGGTGAGGGCGTCGTGGTAGGCGCGATGCTCGGCCTGGGCCGCGCGAATCCGCTCCTGCTCGACCTTCTCCGCCTCCCTTTCGAGGAACTTTTGCCGGAGGAGGGCGAAACTGGTCATGACCAGCAGCACCCCGAATGCGCAGACTTCACGAGCCGACCTGATGGCCGGACCGGCGCTCCCGAAGATCGAGACCGCAAAGTGAAGGATGAGAAAACCGACCGCATAGCCCAGCAGCTGTCCGCCCGGGAGGCCAAGCCACAGTCGACCCTTCTCGACCGGTGCTGCGACTTTCTCCGGTTCATTCGATGGCTCTCGCAAACGCGCCGCGACCCAGGCGGTGGCGTATTGAGGCAGCCACAAGAAATCGAGAGGCGTACCCGACGCTACCCACGGGATGTATCCGACCCACATGAGAGCGTTGACGGTGTCGCCGATCACCCACAGCGCCGCAGTCGCCAGCAGCCAGCTGTAAACACGGCGCCAGCGGCTGTCTCCTGCAGCTCTCAAGAGAGTGAACAGGCGAAAAAGGACGTAGCCGTCAAGCAGAATGTAGAAGATGAATGACGGAAGTTGGCTGCGGTAGTCCTCGGGTTGCGCGGCCGCCGGAATGGCCGCCAAATAGATGAGCAGGGCAAATGCAAAGACAATTCCCCCGACCGACCGGAACTGGCGGAGCCATCTGCTCGCTCCTATTTTAGTGTGAAGGTGAGCGCCGGTCTCGAGAGCGAGAATGATCGGCAGATAGAAACCGAGGTAGAGGATGTCCTGAATCAGGCTGATCGCAACATTCTGATAATCGGCGTAGCCGATGAACTGGTCCCACACCGAGGGAATCAGCCAGATGGCGTATCCCAACGTCCAGAGATTCCAGAAAGCGCGCTCCCGCCGGGATTCAAGACGGCAGAGTCGGTACTGGAAGATCCCGATCGTCGCCAAAATCAGAACGATGGAATAGACCTCCGCATAGGCCTCCAGTTGAGACGGGGGCAGCAGGTTTGGCCAATAGGGGAAAACGATCAGGAGGAGCAGTGCAAAGGAACCCAACAGCACACGGTCGAAAACGAGGGCCTTCAACATGGATCAAAAAGTGACCACGCGGTATCACCAAAAGGTCGGTAATAGAGGAGGATGAGCGGGACCTGCCATTCAATTCCAGAGTAGCACGAGGTCCGTTTCCCCATTGATAAAGGCTTGGTGACATCCGTGCATGACGGGACTCTATGATCAAAAGACGAGGCCACCCCGCGCCTTCAGGTCGTGATCACGGTTTCGATGCTGAGCCCCTCGGTGCGGCGGCCGTCCACCCACTTGCGCGCGATCGCAGCCGCCAGCCCGATGGATGCTCAACCTGCAAAGAGCATCATCGTCATCGTGTCGTCGATGTGCATCGTTTTCTCGCCGGCAACCACCTCGACGGTCGTATGCGCGTCGGCGATCTTCCCGGCGAGCCGCGGATCGCGCCATGAGGGTTTCAAGGAATTGCCGCCTCGAGATGCGCGTAACTCTCCACATGAGCTGACGATCATTGGAAAGGAGTCGATATGTTCATCCCCTACTTCTCCGTCGTGCGAACCAAGCAGGTAGCGATCATCGAGGCATTCGGTCGCTTCGACGAGATTGTTCCCGCAGGACCATGTCTGGTGCTCCCGTGGCAGAAGGTGGCGACCAAGCTCTCGCTCAAGGTGCAGGAGATGCAGGTCGGGGTCGAGACCAAGACCTCGGACGACGTCTTTGTCAAGCTGCTGATGGCGGTGCAGTACCACGTCATTCCCGAGCGGGCCAAGGAGGCCTACTACGAGCTCGCCAACCCCATCCAGCAGATCGAGTCCTACATCTTTGACGAGGTGCGGTCCACCGTTCCCAACATGGAGCTCGACGAGGTCTTCCGAAACAAGGACAAGATCGCCGCCGCGGTCAAAGACAACCTCAAGGAGACCATGGACAAGTACGGCTACAACATCATCGGCGCCCTGGTCAACGACATCGATCCCGACGCCAGGGTCAAGGAGGCGATGAACGAGATCAACGCCGCTCAGCGCCTGCGCAAGGCAGCCGAAGAAAAGGGTGAGGCCGAAAAGATCCTGATGGTCAAAAAGGCCGAGGCCGAGGCCGAGTCGACGATCCTCAACGGGAAGGGCATCGCAGGTCAACGCAAGGCCATCGTCGACGGCCTGCGCGAGTCGGTCGAGGATTTCCAGGAGGGCGTCGCCGGTCCGCGAATCGATCGGCTATGACCTTTCCGACCCTATCGTCGCCACCGACGTTGCGGCGGACGTCCTGGCGGCGACGGTGACGTTCGTCGACGCCGGCACGATCGAGCCCGGTGAGCTGAGCCTGGCGTCGACCGGGTGCACCACCACCGGCGACACCCAAGCCTGCGGTTG
>CBDTWX010000055.1:0-16541 GCA_965364305.1 uncultured Thermoanaerobaculia bacterium | reverse complement strand
GCGGCTATTGGCTGGTGGCGCAACGGTCACCCGGGGTTGATCTCTTTTCCAGTATTCCGTGGTCCAGCCACAACACCTTGAGCCGGACACTCCAACGGTTGGATCTGCTCGGCGCTTCGTGGCGGCTGCTCGAGGAGCTGGCGGATGTTGATACGGCCGATGAGTTCAAGGCCGCGATCGACGACCCGCGCACGCCGGGAGAGCTCGCCCGGCGGTTACTCGAGGCATTGAAAGGTTGAACGTGCAGACGTTCAACGTTGAAACGATCCGCGCAAGACCACCACCAGCCCTTCGATATCGTCGGGCGGCGGCGCCTCGAAAGACACCACTTCCTTCGTCACCGGGTGAGCGAACTCGAGGCGCGATGCGTGCAGGGCCTGCCTCGGAAACGCCTGCAGCGCCTCGGTAAGCCGCCGGGCCTGGCGCAGGAACTCCTGCCTCGGAAAGCGGCGGCACGCCGAAGCGGCCTGCGGATCGGTCAGGCTGCGCCACTGGCGTCCGGCATAGATCGGGTCTCCGATCAGAGCGTGTCCGATGTGGGCCATGTGGACCCTGATCTGGTGGGTGCGGCCGGTCACCGGTCGGCACTCGATCAGCGACGTCCCGCCAAAGCTCTGTCGGACCGCATAGATGGTCCTCGCCGGCCGGCCGTCCTCGACCACCGCCATCTGCTGGCGATTCCTCGGGTGCCGGTCGATCGGCGCATCGATCACCCCTTCGGTTCCTCCGGGAGTCCCGAAACACGCGGCCAGATAGGTCTTGTGGACCTTCCGATTGCGGAATGCGAGCGACAACCCGAGGTGGGCTCGATCCGTTTTCGCGACCACCAAAAGGCCGGTCGTGTCCTTGTCGAGACGGTGGACGATGCCGGGTCGCTCGACCCCTCCGATGCCCGAGAGATCCTTGCAGTGATGGAGGAGGGCATTGACCAAGGTTCCCGACGGATTGCCGGCGGCAGGGTGAATCACCAGGCCGGTCGGTTTGTTGATCACCAGCAGATCGTCATCTTCGAATACGATGTCGAGTCCGATGTCCTCGGCCTCGGCATCCATCGGTCGGACCGGGGGCTCATCCACGACGATTCGGTCTCCACAGTGGACCTTTGCCGAGGCCTTCGAGGGTTGGTCGTTGAGAACCACATGGCCTCCGTCGATCAGCTTGCGAGTGCGCGATCGGGTCCACTGGGGATGGAGATCGGCGATGCAGCGATCGAGGCGAGTCCCGTCGAGGTCCTCCGGCACCGTGAAGACGAGTCGGGTGCTCACCGTGCCAGGCGACGGCTGATCCACAGGTGGAGGCCGACACCGATGACGATCAGTGCGGTCGAAATGAGCTGGCTGGTCGATACGGCGCCATCGAAGAAGATGCCGCGCGCGGCGTCGCCGCGGGTCCACTCGAGGAGGAATCGCCCGATTCCGTAGAGCACAAGGTAGGTGGCGAAGACCCGGCCGGTGGTCGGCTGACGGCGAAACATTGCGGCCAGCAACAGATAGAGCCCGAGGTTGAAGAGGGAGGAATAGACCGGAAACGGATGCAGGGAGGTGTGCAGCGGGGTTCCCAGGTTCTCGGCGGCGATCGGGTTGGTGTAGGTAATCGCCCACGGCAGGTCGCAGCGCTCGCCCCAGCAGCATCCGGCCATGAGGCAGCCGATGCGCCCGATGGCGTGTCCCAACGCAAGTGAAGGAACGATCACGTCGAATGAGGCCAGGGCCGGGAGCCGATAACGCCGCAGGAGAATGATCGCCGCAACCACAGCGGCGATGAATCCCCCGAGAAAGACCCCTCCCGCTCTCACAGTTCCGACGATGGCGGCGGGATCGGCGAGGTATCTCGGAAGCTCGACGATGACCAACAGCAGCTTGGCGCCGATCAACGCCCAGATCACCAGCCACAGCGCAAAATCGACCAAACGGACGCCGTCCATCCCGGCGCGGTTCGCGCGGAGACGCAGCGTCCACAGGGCGGCCACGACGGCCGTTGCCAGCAGCACCCCGTAGGTGGGAAGCTGGAAGAACCCGAAATCAATCAGAATCGGGTGCATCGTCGGTGTCCACGCGATGGCCTCGGAACTCATTGATGATCAGAAATGCGGCGCCAACGGTGATCGAGGCGTCGGCGACGTTGAAGTCAGGCCAAGAAACGGCCCGACCTCCGATTCGCGCCCACACGTGGATGAAGTCGATCACCCAACCGTAGATGACACGGTCGATGAGGTTGCCGATCGCGCCGCCGAGTATGAGCCCGAAGGCTATCCCGGCGAGGCGGCTGTGGTGACCGTGCCGCACCACCATGGCTGCGATGATGACGACCGACGTGAAGATCAGAAGGTGAAGGAACACCCGCGTCAGGGTCCCGCCTTCGGCAAAGAGGCTGAAGGCGATGCCACGATTGTGGACGTGGGTGAAGGCCAGCCCCGGCATGACCTCGACCCATCCACCCGGCTCGATGCGGGCGAGCAGGATGCCCTTGGTGACCCGGTCGGCGATCACGACGAGGGTCGCGGCAATCCACGGCAGGGAGCCTCGCATCAGTTCTCTTTCCTGCGCAGTTCGGCTCGTCCTTCGTTCAGGAGCGTCGACACCACGCCATGACACCGCGTGCACAGGTCGGGTAGGTCCTCGTCGTCGACCAGCTCCTCGTATCTGCGCCAGCACCGGCTGCATGTCGGAGCATCATATGCTCTGACCGCAACCCGAAGCTCGGGATACGCGGCGACCTCGGCGGCGTCACCTTCGCATTCGCCCGTGTCGGCCGTCGATACAATGAGCAGACGGGCGAGATCGATGCCGGTGGCCTCGAGATCTTCGAAGAGCGCCTCGCATCGGCCTCCGAGGTTGACCCGGGCCTCTTCGGATTTGCCGATCGTGCCGGCCTGGCGAAGCTCCTCGAGATGGACAAGGACGGTGTCGCGGAGCGCGAGCAGGCGTCCGATCCTGGCGTCGTCTTGAACTCCATCAGCCGGGTCTTCTTCCGAATCCGAGAAGGTTGCCAGGTGGACCGATTCCTCGCGGTCTCCCGGAAGCTCCTGCCACACCTCCTCGGCTGTGAAGGAGAGCACCGGCGCGAGCAGCTTCGAGAGGCATTCGGCGACCCGGTAGATCACCGTCTGGGTCGCCCGTCGTGCGGGATCCTCGGGGAGATCGCAATAGAGGCGGTCCTTGTTGATGTCGAGATAGAGGCTCGAGAGATCCACCGTACAGAAATTGACGATGCGGTGGGTCAGGTTGCCGATCTCGTAGCTCTGATACGCTCTCTTGGTTTCCTCCGTGAGCCTCGCCAGGCCGCGCATCATGAAGGCATCGAGCCCGCGGAGATCCTCCGTCGGAACCGTGTCGAGCCCGGGATCGAAATCCGAAAGATTGCCGAGCAGGAACCGCAGAGTGTTGCGGATCTTGCGGTAGGCCTCGGCGTTGCGCGACATGATTTCGTCCGAGATTCGGATGTCTTCGCGAAAGTCGACCATGGCCGTCCACAGCCTGACGATGTCGGCGCCGTACTTTGCGAGCAGCTCGTCGGGCATGATGACGTTGCCGACCGATTTGGACATCTTGTGTCCTTCGGCATCGACCACGAAGCCGTGGGTCACGACCTGGCGGTAAGGCGGCGATCCCTTGAGCCCGACCGATGCGGTCAGTGACGATTGAAACCACCCGCGGTACTGATCCTGGCCTTCAAGATAGAGATCGGCCGGCCAGTCGAGCCCGTATCGATCGCTGTCGCAGACCGCGAGGTGGCTGACGCCGGAGTCGAACCACACGTCGAGAATGTCGGTCTCCTTGGTGAACGATGTCGCGCTGCATTTTGGACAGGCGTAACCGGGCGGCAGGAGATCCTCGGCGTCGCGAAGGTACCAGGCATCGGAGCCCTCTTCGAGAAAGACCTTGCGGATGTGATCGAAGACGGATTCATCGATGGTGGCTCCACCGCAGGCGTCACAGGTCAGAACGGCGATCGGGACGCCCCACATCCGCTGGCGCGAGATGCACCAATCGGGGCGGTTCTCGACCATGCCGTCGATTCGTGCCTCGCCCCAGCGTGGGATCCACTCCGCGGAGCGAATGGCCTCCCGGGAGCGCTCTCGAAGATCGTTACGATCCATGCGAATGAACCACTGTTTCGTCGCTCGGAAGATCACCGGGTTCTTGGATCGCCAGCAGTGCGGATACGAGTGCTCGACCTGGTCACAGGCAAGCAGCACCCCGAGTTCGCGCAACCGATCGACGATCGGGCCGTTGGCCTCGTGCACGTGCAACCCGGCCCACTCCTCGACGTCGCTGGTGAACCGACCGTCGTCGTCAACCGGAGCGTAGGGCTCGAGTCCGTATTGAGTACCGATAACATAGTCTTCCGCGCCGTGGCCGGGTGCAGTGTGGACGAGCCCCGTACCCTGCTCGAGGGTGACGTAGGGTGCAACGATGAACAAACCCTCGCGCCCGTTCAACGGATGCGTGTAGTGTGTGCCTTCGAGAACGTCCCCCTTGAAAACCTTGACAGTCTCAGGTTCGACCCAGCCCGCCGCGGTGGCGTTGACCTTCAACATCTCTGCCGCCACGATCCACAGCGTCGAGTTCGCCCTGACCAGCAGGTACTCGTAATCCGGATGGAGAGCAATCGCCAAGTTGGCGGGCAAGGTCCACGGCGTGGTGGTCCAGATCAACGCCGCGACACTCTCGCCGTCCGGCGCCTCGATCTTTTGCCGCGCGTCCTCGGCGAGCTCGAAGGCCACCGTAATCGATGGGCTCGAATGATCGTGGTACTCGACCTCGGCCTCCGCCAGAGCCGTGCGGCATTCAGAACACCAGTGAACCGGTTTCAGTCCGCGTTGGACGTAGCCTGCGAGCATGAAGCCGTGCAGCGCCGAGGCGATCTCCGACTCATAGGCGTAATCCATGGTCAAATAGGGATCATCCCAGGCACCGAGCACACCCAACCGCGTGAACTCCTCCCGCTGCACCTTGAAGAACCGGTCCGCGTACTGCCGACATGCCTTGCGAATTTCTGGAATGCTCATCTCGAGCTTCTTGCGTCCGAGGCCCTTGTCGACCTGGTGTTCGATGGGCAAACCGTGGCAATCCCAACCCGGTACGTAAGGGCTGTCGAAGCCGAGCATGTTTCGTGACTTGACGACGATATCCTTGAGAATCTTGTTGAGGGCTGTTCCGGCGTGAATCGAACCGTTGGCGTATGGTGGACCGTCGTGAAGGATGAAACGGGGACCGCCGGCACGCGCCCTGCGGATTTGACCGTAGAGGTCCATTTCCCGCCAGCGCGCCAACATCTCCGGCTCTCGGGTCGGGAGCTTCGCACGCATGGGGAAACTCGTTCTGGGAAGGTTCAGTGTTTTTCGGTACATGTCTGCAACTCCGGTTTGCCCGAACCTCTCGGCCGAAAATGTGGCGAGCGGCCAAAAGTCCAGGTTTGTGAGCCTACGCGGCGAGGTCTCGGGCGTCAAGATTGAGTCATGAGATCTCGGGTAGTGCTGCGGTGAGGTCCGGTCGCCGCGGTGATCTCCAGGTGTCCGGGCGACCCGCGAATATCGGCCTGAAAACGATCATCCGAGAAAGGATTGAACCCGGCGAACAACCTCTTCGGCGCTGAACGGCTTGGTGATGTATCCTACCGCGCCGACCTCCCGCCCGCGCAGAATGTCGGCGGCAAATCCTCGTGCCGTGAGCATGATGATCGGAAGATGTTGGGTCCTGGCGTTGCGACGAAGACCTGCCGCCAGGTCGAAACCGTTTGTCGGGGTGGAGAGAGCAACGTCGAGGAGGACCAGATCCACGTCCTCCTCGCCGAGGAGACGTTCGGCGTCCTCGGCCGATTGAGCCTCGAAAATGACGTAGCCTTCCCGGCGAAGCTTGTAGGTCAAAATTCGCCGAATATGCGGCTCGTCTTCGACAATCAGAACTCGGCGCCCCACATCAAGATTTTACGGCTGAGGAGTGTTCAGATCAACTCACGGTGATTCGTTTTTTCGAGATTGAATTCCCGTCTCACCTCCCGCGGTCAGAAGGCTCGGATTGACGAGCTCCCAGAACACCATCAACAGGTGGAGGAGGCCGAACGCCGACAGCAGTCCACGGAACCACGGTGAGTCGAGAATGAGGGACGCGCCGGGGGGAAACTGCGTCACGATCAAACCCCAGGGAGCTGACCACGGAAGGAGCAACAGCAAGAGGCCGACGTTGACCAAGTAGCCCATGTACATCACCACAGCGAGAAAACGTCCGACCTTCACTGACTCATCTTAACCGGGTTGAGCTGAGGCAGGGACAGAGGCAGTAGTCAGGGGCAGCAGTCAGCAGCAGCGACCGGGACAGGAACAGGAAACAGCGCCGGCGGCCAGGCGCAGTGGTCAGCGGCCGGGACAGTGGCAGTGGACAGGTACTGCAGTATCGATCACTGACACGGATCGCCTGGAGTGTCAGCCGCAGGCGCGATTGAGTGCCGTCTTTTCTACCCTCATCGGGAATCGTCTGCGTACTGGGGAGGGTGGGTGGAAAATCCTGATTCCGAATTCCGAATTCCGAATTCACAGGGCATTATCGGAGACCGATCCGTCCGTGTGCTACCTTTTGCCTGTGAAGATCCTCTGGGGTTCGCCGTTACCTCCGACCCACTCCGGAGTGAGCGACTACGCTGTGGAGCTGCTGGCGGAGCTCGGGTTGCGGGCGGATGTGCGGGTTCTCATGCCACCGAATTGGTCGCCTCCCGACGACTGGCCGCTCCACAAAACGGTGGAGCTGGTACCCAGTGATACGGAGCCGGAACCGGATGAGTTGTCCCTGGTACATCTCGGCAACAACCCTCATCACCTGTGGCTGCTCGACAGGCTGAAGCATCCTCGAACGGTCATCGTCCTGCACGATCTGGTGCTCCACCATTTGCTGGTCGAGGCGACGGCCGCAGCGGGGGACGACCGGCGGCTCGAAGAGAAGCTGAACGCCGCGCATGGTGACCGTGGGTCGGCCTTGGCGAGGGCGAGACGATTGGGTCAGTTCGGGCCGAGGGACCCGTTCCTGTTTCCGGCGCGTTCCTGTTTCCTGGGCTCCGCTTCGGGCATCGTCGTTCACTCACGCTGGGCGGAGAACCTCATCGTCACAGAAAGGCCTGATCTCCCGATCGTTTGTGTCGGGCTCCCTGCAGCCGATCCGGGAGCGGTTGATCGAAACGTCGAACGAGCCCGCCTGGGACTGTCAGTCGACGATGTCGTCCTCATGCATCTCGGTTTCATGACACCCGAAAAGGGCCTGTCCGAGATCCTCGCCGGAGTCGCTGCGGCGAATCGCGCAGGACTTTCGGCGCGGCTGATGTTGGTCGGGGAGGGGGCAGGATCCAAGGCGGTATTGACGGCGGCCGATGAAATCGGGATTGGCGATCGCGTCAGCACCGCCGGGTGGTTGCCTCCGAGAGAATTCCTGCGCGCACCTTCCGCCGCCGATCTGGGGGTGGTCCTCAGGACCCCGTCGGCAGGTGAAACCTCGGCTGCCGCAATCCGTTTCCTGGCGTGCGGTACCCCGGTGGCGGTCGGCGGCGTCAGACAATTCCTCGAGTGGCCCGAATCGGCGGCGCCGCGCATCACGCCCGGACCGTCGGCAGCGGCGGACCTCGCCCGCGTGCTGTTCGAGGCTGCGGCGATGGGGGACGACTGGGCAGCGCGGAGAAAGGCGGCCCGTTCCGTTTACGAGTCTCATCACCGGCCGAAGGACACAGCCGTCACGATGATCGACTTCCTCGAGTCTATTTCGGCGGAATCGCTCTGACCGGCCTCGCGTTGGCGGCGAGCAGCTCGGCCGCTCGTGCCGCCTCCGCAGTGGTCAAATTCGTCTCGACGATTTCGAGGGTGGGATCGAGTTCGTGGGCCCGACTCAGAAGTGCCACCGCCTCGTCAAATCGACCCTGAGGATAGATGGCGGCTGAAAGGAGGTTGACCGATGCTGGATCGTTGGGTCGTGCGTTGGCGATGCCATACAACGTCTCCTCGGCGTCGGAGTAGAGTTCTCTTTTGAGTTCGAGATAGCCCACTACGACGGCGTGGTCACCTGAAGCATCCGACCGCGCCTCGGCGAGAGTGCGCCGGCTCTCCGAGTACATTTCGTTGAGGGCCAATGCGAGAGCGAGCGAACGCTGAACGTCGGGGGCGTTGAAGCCCCCCTCCATCGCGGCACGGAGGTGACCCAGGGCCTCTTCGCTGCGGCCCTTTGCGAGGAGCGCCTGACCGAGGCGGGCCTCCAACTGGGCATCATTCGGGATGAGTTTTTCGGCGGCCTCGAGAGCGGCCACTGCGCCGTCAAAATCTCCCTCGAGAAGCAACAACTCGCCTTTTGCCAGCTGGACCTCGGGTAACATCGGGTTTTCAGAAAGGGCACGACTGAGCGAGTCAAGCGCTCGTTCGTTGTTGTGGAGCCTGGCTTCGAGCAGACCGAGCGACGCCCAGGCGCGATCGGAGGTCGGGTACTCCTCGGTGAGCTCCTTGAAAATGTCCCTGGCGGCCGATGCCTCGTAGGTGGCGAGGTAGACCTCGCCGAGCCGCAACTTCAATCCGATATTGTCCGGCTGAAGCCCAAGCGCCGATTTGAGAGCGAACTCGGCCGACCGCCAATCCGCCGTCTGCTGCGCCGCCTCGGCCATCAGCTCGAGGGCGAACGGGTTGTTTGGCTGGCGCTGCACCGCCTGTCGAACCAGCTGAAGGGCGGTCGTCGCGTCGCCTTCTTCAAGCAGCCGATTGGCTCGCAGGATCAAGTCCGGCGCCGAAAAACCGGCATCGTAACCCGCGCTGTCGGTGCCGACGCCGCGAGAGATCGTCAGGTTGTTGGCCTCCTCCTCGCGCCCGAGGAGGTTGAGGATCTGCACCTTGATCGGAATCAGACGACCATCGCGCGGGTAGGCACCGAGCAGGCGGTCGACGTCGACCAGGGCGCCTTCCAGATCGCTATTTGAAGCAATACGGTCATTGACGCTGGCGATGGTTGCCTCGAGATCGGGGGCGGGAGTCCCGTCCTGCCCGCTCGACTCGAAGGATCTCCTCTGAACGCTCTTGAAGAGATCGAGAAACTCCTGACTGTAGTACGAGTCGTCGAGGGCAAGTGTGGGATCTTCGACCAACGCGGCGCTGAGGTGAGTCGCGACCTCCGCCTCCTGACCGAGCGCGAACAGGGTCCAGGCGATCTGAACCTGGAGGCGAGCCCGGTGATTGGGTTCATCGGTCTCGGATAGGGCCTTTGTGAAATACTCGACGGCGTCGCCGAAGGAGCCTTGGCGGTACGCTTGATTGCCGGCCTCCTCGCTCGGAGTGACCTCCTGGGCCGCGACTGGTGGTGCCGCAAGAATCAGCAGCAAGACGACAGAGGCGATGGGACGGAATATGGGTCTCAGCATGGAGACACTTTAACTCGCATTATTCGTGATGTCACGCCGCTATGGCGACCTGACATCACGAAAATTCTGGCTCAGTCCTTCGGCGGAGCGACAGCCGGAACGATCAGGGCGGGCGCCGGCATGCGGGGGATCACCACCTGCTTGCGGTACGGTTTTGTCCCATCCCATCGGACGACCAGCTCGTGTTCGCCGGCGGGGACCAGGCGGCGGATCAGCGGCACCGGTCCCAAAGGTGTCCCATCGAGGTACGCGATCCCGCCCGGCGGCGCCAACTGCCGATCGACGGTGACTGTGATCTGACCAATCTCGAGAACCAACGGAATGGTCTTCGTGTCAGGCGTCACCTCTCGGATGATCTTCCTTTCAGGGAAATCCGGGATCGAGAGGGTGAAGGTGTGGGTGCCGGGTCTCAGCTGTGTGGGGCCGCCCTGAGTACGACCCTTTCTGAACGGTTTGCCATCGATCAAGACGGTGGCGGGAGGATCTACGATCAACCGCACCGAGACAGGGGCTGGCGGAGGCGTCGGGCTGGGAACAGGTGTCGGGGTCGGTGTGCTGGTCGGCAAGGGTGTATTGGTTGGCGTCGGGGTCACGGTCGGTGTGGGAGTCGCGGTCGGAATCCAGGGTGCTCCCGCCTCACCGAAGACGAAGTCCTGAGCGTCCTTTGAAAAGTAGAGGGTCGCCCCGGCGCCGGTCAGGACGACAACCAGGGCTATGAAGATGAAGAGCACCGGGCTGCGGTGCTTCGAATCATCCTCCTCGGGTTCCGGCGTACGGTGAAGCCTCGTGCTCTGTGGAGTCGGTTGAGGAGTCGGCGAGGTTGGCATCGACGTCGGTTGCGAGGTTGGTTGCGAGCGTGGCGTCGCAACCCGTTCAGTCGGCGTGTCGCCCTCGACCGAGCTCATGTCCATACCCTGCATCGCACGGCGGATCACACCAGTGGTGAGGTCTTTTTTGCTGCCGATTTCGGGGGCGACCTCGACTGCGATCCTGCGAAGATCTTGGAGGACCTCGTTGACGTTTTGGAACCGGTCCTCCGGCTCTTTCGCCATACATCGCCGGACCAGGTTCTCGAGACCCTCGGAGCACACCGATCCGAGGCTGGACGGGTACTCCGGTTCCTCGTTGAGGATTTTGTAGAGAACATTGCTCAAGGTTGCGCTTTCGAAGGGGCGGACCCCAGTCATCAGCTCGTACGCAACGACACCGAAAGCGAAGATGTCGGTACGCGCGTCAATCGGCCGACCCTGAATCTGCTCGGGAGCGAGATAGCCGGCCGTGCCGAGCGCGATGCCGGTTTGGGTGAGCTTGGAGGCAGCCAGCACCGATTTTGCGATGCCGAAGTCCATGATCTTGACGGTGCCGTCCTCGAGCACCCTGATGTTGGAAGGTTTGATGTCGCGGTGGACGATGCCCTTCTGGTGAGCGAAATCGAGCCCTTCACAGACCTGGAGGAGAATCGACACGATGGTGTTCTCGTCGGCCACCACTCCCGCCTTGAGGAGCTCGTCAAGGTCATAACCGGAGAGGAACTCCTGGACGATGTACGGCACCTCGTCCTCGACGCCATAGTCGAAGACCAGGGTGATGTTGCGGTGGACCAGATTGCCGACGAACTGCGCTTCCTGCTGGAAACGCTGCCGAACCTCTTCGTCCGGGGTGGCGCACATCTTGATCGCCACCTTACGTTTGATGAACGGGTCCCAGCCCTTGAAGATGACACCGAATCCTCCGACGGCGATCTGTTCGATCACCTCGTACTTTCCGATCGTCGTCGGTGTCTCCATTCGCGTTACTTTAGCCGAACCTCGTAGGATGCGCCACCAGCGGACCACTTACCCACCCACCCGCCCAGCGGCCGGAGACCAGTGCCACCCACCGTACGTGGATTCCTCGACTCGGCCGCTGGCCTCGCTTGGAATGACACCTTCTGCGCTCCACCGCCAGTTCAATCTGGGCGAGGAGTTGCAGTGTGTCATCCCGACCGAGGGTGCGAAGCGACCGAGTGGAGGGATCTCTGAGGGTGGCCGCACCTAGCGAGTCGAATGGACTCCGCTTCAGGCGCGGGGCATTCACGGGCGGTTTGAATAAAGAGATGCTCTCCCTGGCTTTCGGGCGGGTAGGCGGCAAATCCGAAAAGTGAAACCAATCCACCGGGGGGCCGGGCGGGAATTCCTAATTCCGAATTCCTAATTCCGAATTCGGGTGGGTGGTCGGGCGGCCCTACGGCTCCGAGTGCGCGAGGAAGAAGCTCAGCTCCTCGAGATAGACCTTGAGATCGACAGTCTTGGCCAGCACGCCCTCCTTCGCCCAGACCCGAACCGGAGCGAAGTTGAGGATCGTCCGGAGACCGGCATCGACCATCTGGTCGCAGACCGACTGGGCGGCGGCGGCCGGTGAGGTGATGATCCCGATCTCCACATGCCGCTGGACGACAATTTCCGGCAGGCGGTCCGCATCCTCGACGAGCAGGCCGGCCGGTGTCGGGTCGCCGATCCGGGAGGGATCGGAATCGAGCACTCCGACCACCAGAAAATTCCCGCTTGAGAATCCAGAATAGTGGCAGAGAGCGAACCCGAGGTTGCCGGCGCCGACGATGACAAGTCGACGCTCCCGGTCGAGCCCGAGAATTTCGACGATGTAATGTCGTAGCTCGCGAACGTTGTATCCGACACCGCGCACTCCGAACTCTCCGAAATAGGCGAGGTCTTTGCGGATCTGGGCGGAGTTGAGATTGAAGCGTTTGGCGAGCTCCTGGCTGGACACCGTTTCGATGCCGGCCTCGAGGAGCTGATCGACACAGCGCAGGTAGATCGAGAGACGGGCGATCGTGAGCTCGGAGATATTGTCGGTTTCTATGTGACGTTTGTAAGCACCCATGAGCTACCTCACCAAACCGAGAATTGCGGTGTAGGCGGCGTCGAGCACCGGAGTCGGATACGCACCGAGCAGCAGAACGCCCAGGGCCGTGACCGCCGCCACCGTTGCCATCGGTAGGGAGAACCGGAAGACCGGCTCCCGCCGTGGCAGGGGCTTCATATATAAAGCGTAAACCACTCGAAGGTAGTAGAAGGCGGAAACCAGTGAGTTGACGACACCTACCACCGCCAACCAAACGAACCCCTCGTTGACCGCCGCGCGGAAGACCACGAATTTGGCGGTAAATCCAACAAATGGGGGCACCCCGGCCAGCGAAAAAAGGCAGGTGGTCAGCGCCAGCGCGGCAATCGGTCTCTTATATCCCTGACCGCACAGGTCGCTGATGAGGTGCGCTCGATCCTCCCTCTCGGAGAGCATCGCAATCGAGGCAAACGCACCCATGTTCATCAACGTGTAGGCTGCGAGATACACGAGCACCGCCGCTCCGCCGTCGACTCCGGCCACGATCACCGCCACCAGCGCGTACCCCATATGGGCGATTCCGGAGTAGGCGAGCATTCGCTTGATGTCTCGTTGGACGATGGCGACGATATTGCCGAGGGTCTGTGACGCAACCGCGACGGCACTGGCGGCGACGACCCAGCCGTGCGACAGGTGGAGGAGATCCATCCCCTCGACCAACCGCAGGAGAACGACCAATGCAGCTCCCTTGGGAACCACGGCAAGGAACGCGGTCACAGGGGTGGGACTGCCCTGGTAGACATCGGGGGCCCACGCGTGGCAGGGCACGAGGGCGAGCTTGAATGCCAGGCCGCCGGTCACCATGGCGAGCCCGACCGCTACCAGTGGGCTGAGGGAAGCGGCCGATACGACCAGACTGCCAATCGTCGCGAGATCGGTGGCGCCCGCAGCGCCATAGAGCAGTGCCATTCCATAGACGACGAACGCCGACGCAAACGCCCCAACGACGAAATACTTCAGCCCGGCCTCCACGCTGACCTCGTGGCGGCGCAGAAATGCGTTCAGCACATAGAGCGGAATCGACAGCAGCTCGAGACCGAGGAAGATTGGCAGGAGGTTTTGCGCGCTCGCCATCACCATGGCGCCCACCGTCGCGAGGAGGAGGAGGGCGTAGAACTCGCCGTACTCGTCATTCGAGCGGCGGAGGAACGGGCCCGCCATCCATACCGAAAGCAGCAGCGCGGCCAAGATGTAGAGATCGACAAAGGCGGCCGTTTGGTCAATCCTCAACATGCCGGCCCAGACCTCGCCGGGCAGCGGCCAATACAGTCGCGCCCACACTGCGGCGATGACGGCAGCGATGGTCAGCTCGGACATGAGACGCCGGACCCGAGGCAGAAAGGCCTCCAGAATTAGCAAAAGGCCGGCCGCGGCGGTGAGAATGATCTCCGGCGCGATCGCTACGAGGTCGGATTGTGAGGGGGTGAACACCGTCAGCTACCTCCTCACGGCGCCAGGAGGAGACGGACCGCCGCCTCCATCGGTGCCAGAAAATCGTTGGGGTGGATCCCGATCCAGAAGATGAAGACGAGGAGCGGCGCCACAACCATGATCTCTCGGAAGTTGATCTCTGGCAAAGACTTCATCACCGGTTTGTCGAGCGGGCCCCAGAAGACCCGCTGAACCATCCAGAGCATGTAGACCGCGCCGAGAACGATCCCGAGACAGGCGAAGGCCACGTGGACCGGGTAGGCCGACCACGACCCAGCAAGGATCAGAAACTCCCCGACAAAACCGTTGAGACCGGGCAACCCGATCGATCCGAGGGTGACGACCAGGAAGATTCCTGTGTAGACCGGCATGACCCCGGCGATGCCGCCGTAATCGGGTATCTGCCGGGTGTGGCTCCGTTCGTAGACCATCCCCACGAGTAGGAAGAGCGCGCTGGTGGTGAGGCCATGGTTGACCATCTGAAGGATCGCCCCCTGAGTTGACGCCTGGGTCCCGGCAGCGAGCCCGAGTACGACAAATCCCATGTGGCTCACCGACGAGTAGGCGACCAGTTTCTTGATGTCCGGTTGGACCATCGCAACCAGGGCGCCGTAGACGATCCCGATCACCGCCAGTATCAGCAACAGCGGCACGAAGCGGTTCCACGCCTCTGGGAGGAGGGCACGGTTGAAGCGCAGGAAGCCGTAAGCGCCCATCTTGAGGAGCACTCCTGCGAGGATCACCGAGCCCGCGGTCGGTGCCTCGACGTGGGCGTCCGGCAGCCACGTGTGGAACGGGAAGATGGGCACCTTGATGGCGAAGGCCAGCGCGAATGCCGCAAAGATCAACATCCCCGGCGCCAGTAGACCGCCCGTGGTCTGAATGAGCGGGGCGGTGTGGAGGAGATCCCCATAGTCGTACGACCAAATACCGGTCTGTTGGTGGTGAAACCATGCGAGGTAGATGATGGCAACCAGCATGAGGACCGATCCGACCATCGTAAGAATGAAGAACTTCACCGCGGCGTAGATCCGCCGTGGCCCGCCCCATACGCCGATGATGAAGTACATGGGTATCAGGGTGATCTCCCAGAATATGTAGAAGAGGAACAGATCGAGGGAGACAAAGGTGCCGATCATTCCGGTGGTCAGGAGAAGGAGCGAGATGTGGAGCGATTTGATGTGTTCGATGTTGAATGACCAGGCCGCCAGCACCACCACCGGGAGCAACAGCGTGGTCAGCATCACCAGGAGCAGCGAGATGCCATCGAGACCGACGTGGTAGGTAATGCCGAACTGGGGAATCCACGGGATCTGCCCGATATCGAATTGGAAACCCGGGTCGTTGGCGTCGAAGTTGGTCCACAGTCTGCACGAAACGCCGAACATGACGACCGAGCCGATCAGCGTGATCACTCGGTGGACCTTCTTCCACCGTCTCGGAATCGGAAGCAGGAGGATCGCAAACACGGTCGGAGAAAGGAGGACGATCGACAGGAGGTGTTCGCTCACTGTTCCACCTCCCTCACCACAGCACCGCGGCCAGCACGAGAATTGCCAGCGCGACCGAGAGGGCGTAGTTGCGGACGTTGCCGGTTGTCGTGAAGCGGAGGAGATCGCCCGTGAGCTCGACCGCAAAGGCCGTGCCGTTGACAAAAACGGTGTCGATGATCAGCTCGTCGGCAACCCTCCAACAAAAGACCGCGAACCGATGGACGGGCCGGACGATGAGCAGGTCGTAGATCTCGTCCACCCAGTACTTGTTGAGGAGCAGCGTGTGGACGATGGGGAGGCGATCGGCCAGCCTGCGCGGAATCGAGAAGGCATCAGTGCCGAGGTAGAAACGTCGCGCGATCAAGATGCCGGCTACGGCCACCGCAACCGACACCAGCACAAGCAACCACTCCGTGCCCAGGCTGAGGGCGTGCTCGGGGTGCACGGACTCGGCCGCGCTCTCGTGCTGCATGGCGGCAATCGGCAGGATCACCGGGTGAAGGAACTTCTCGATCAGATTGAGTCCGCTGGTGTGAAAGAGCTGGCCGGGGAAACCGATCAAACCGCCGACGATCGACAATCCACCGAGGATCATCAGGGGGACGGTCATGCTCGGTGGTGATTCGTGCAGATGGTGCTCGGCCTCCTCGCCGCCGCGGAAAGAACCGTGAAAGGTCATATAAACGGCGCGAAACATATAAAAGGCGGTGAGGAGCGCACCGACCATCCCCAGGATCCACAGCACCTCGTACACCGTGCCGTGGCCGTTGAGGTCTGCCGAGCCGGCCGCAAAAGCCTTGGCGAGGATCTCGTCCTTGGAGAAGAACCCGGCGAAGATCGGAATCCCAGCGATGGCGAGGGTGGCCACGAGGAAGGTCCAGTAGGTCGTGGGCATGTGCCTGCGGAGCCCACCGAACCGACGCATGTCCTGCTCGCCCTGGCAGGCGTGAATGACCGATCCGGAACCGAGGAAGAGACAGGCCTTGAAGAAGGCGTGAGTGACGACGTGGAAGATCGCGGCGACAAAGGCGCCGACACCCGCGCCCAGAAACATGTAGCCGAGCTGCGAGACCGTCGAGTAAGCGAGGACCTTCTTGATGTCGTTTTGCACGAGACCGATGGTGGCGGCGAAGACCGCAGTCACACCACCGACCACGGCGACCACCAGCATGGCGGTCGGGCTGATGCGGTAGAAAACATTGGCGCGGACCACCATGTAGACGCCCGCAGTGACCATGGTTGCGGCGTGGATCAGGGCCGAGACCGGGGTCGGGCCGGCCATCGCGTCGGGCAGCCAGACGTAGAGCGGGATCTGGGCGCTCTTGCCCATGGCGCCGA
>CBDTWX010000054.1:0-16554 GCA_965364305.1 uncultured Thermoanaerobaculia bacterium | reverse complement strand
GGGGCGGGCATTCCGAATTCCTAATTCAGAATTCCGAACTCTCGATCTTCCGCGCCGTCAGGTGCGGAAGATCGAGGAGCCGACCATCTGCTCGGGCTTCTCGACCCCGAAAAAGTCGAGAATGGTCACCGGCAGATCGAGGATGCTGGTGTTGGCCTTGGCGACCTTCTGCGACGCGAGCAGGGTGCCCGGTACGAGATCGCGGGCCATCGAGTGGTCTCCGGACCAGGCCCACGGGTTGAGGTTGATGGTCGGTTTTCCGGTCGAGCCGAGAACCGAGGTCGAGGCGTTGCGGTAGCCGGGGGTGTAGCCCACCAGCAGCTCGGGCATCATCGGGGTGGCCGGACCGACGTACATCTCCTCGCGGCGGTAGACCTTGGCGATCGGCCGCTGACCGGTCTCGAGATCGGTGACGGCCTCGAGATCGCGAATCAGGCGGGCGCTGATCTCCGCGACCTTTTCTGGGGTCACAATGCCGTCGCGCTCGCGGCCCTTGAGGTTCATGTAGAGGCCGTTAAAGCCCACGCCATAGGCCACGGTCTGGCTCCAGTCGACATCGAAGATGGAGGTCTCCTCCTTCTTTTCGGCGCCATCCTTGAGCTTTAGATAACCGTTGTCTCGCAACCAGGTGTTGAGGTGGAACTGGCGCGCGAACTGGGCAAAGCCGTGGTCTGAGCAGACCAGGACCAGGGTCTTGTCATCGACCGCCGGCAAAACCTTGGCGACCAGCTTGTCCATCTCCTCGTAGAGATGGGGGATCCAGCCGGCAAAGCGCACGTCGGACTCGTTGTGCTTGGGATGGGTCTTGTCCATGTTGCGCCACATCATGTGCGCATCCTGGTCGGTGGAGGAGACGTAGAAGTAGAACAGCCCGCCGTCGAATCGGGACCACTGGTGATCGAACAGAGCCATTCTCTCCTTGAGGATCAGCTCGGCCTGGCCGACGTACTCCTCGTCGTTGATGACCTTGTGGTCGAAGGCCTTGACGTCCGCGGGCAAACCCTTGGTCCAGAATGCGCCGATGTCGCGCGCGATCTCGGCTCCGAACTCCGCCGGGTAGGTGACCGGCGCCGCCTGTGCGGAAGGATCGATGTTGATCGGCGTGACATAGAGCTGAAAGTGCGGGGCGACGCCCTTCAGTAGAAAGCGGGCGATGCCCTGCACCGAGCCGATCACCGGCAGCAGATCGAAGCCGATCGTGATCCACGGCGAGTACTCACCACGTTTGAGGAGGATGCTCTGTCCCTGGATGTCGAGCCGGGCTCCGTCCGCTTCCGGATCGAGGTAGACGGTAAAGGGGATCTTGGCGGTGTTGGCGTACTTGTCGCGGGTGGTGTCCTTCGGGGTCACCAACGAGTTGACCGGACCGAGGAGGTTCGAGCGCACCACGTTCTTGTTGACGTCGACATGGATCACCTCGCCGCCCTCGAGGTTGGGGTAATCCTCGAACGGGTCGGAGGTGTAATAGCTGAAGACGCCGTAGGAATCGACGAGATCCGGGGTGCCCATACCGGCGATCGCCTTGGTGGCAGTCTCCTCGACCGGAAAGTTGGTCGGGATCTTGGAAATCCAGGCCGGGATGTCGCGCTCGGTGAGGTACGCCCAAAAAGGCGTGCCACGACGGTTGTTGACGGGCCCGCCGCCCTTGATCGGCAGGTGCACGTCGCCGATGGAGATCGTGAGGTCGGGTTCGGTGTTCTGGTAGATGGCGAACTCCGGAGTGTAGGTCGCAGGGTTGCGGGCGATGAAGTCGGCGATGCCGTGCCCGCCCGGCGTCATCCCGGTGATGAAGCTCGACCACGCCACCGGGCTCAGGGCCGGCATGGTGGTTGCCAAAGGCTGCAGCGAGCCCATTTCCGCGAGCTTCTTGAAGTTGGGCAGGCGGCCCATCTCGATCAGCGAGCCGAGGATCTTTGGGTCGAGGCCGTCGAGCCCGAGGACGATGACCTTTTTGTCGGTCGACGAGCCGCCTCCGCACGACGCCAGGGGCGCCGATACCCCGGCGGCCGCGGCGCTACCGGCCAGCAGCCGCATGAAATCGCGCCGGTCCACGCCCGTTGAGTTGTTGGTTGTGTCTCTCACTGGCACTGTTCCCCCGTTCCGCTCGGCGGGTGGTTTATATCACCTCTGACCTCGCGCTAGGACTTGAGACAATCGCGGATCAGGATCTATTCCTGGCTACGGCCTTTTTCCACGGCCGTGCGCAGCTGATTCCAGGCCTCGATGTACTCCTCGAGGTGCTCGCGCCCGCCCTTGGCGATCTCGATCTGGAGGAGATCTGCCACCGCTTGCTGTTCTCGGGCGTAAGCGTCGTCGTCGAAGAAACCCGCAAGATGGGCCGTGCGGAGCCACACCAGATAGGTCGTGATGGCGTCGCATTCGTTGTAGCGAACGATGCGATCGATTTTCCCCTCAAGCCACATCGGAGCGACGTCATTGCCGTCGACGCCCAATTTCCCAGGGATGCCGGACTGGACCGCGATTTCGTGCAGGCTCGGGCCGGCGAGGCCCCAGCCGCCGAAGATCTCCTTGAGATCCACGTTCCAGTCGCTGCCGCGCGCGAAGTAATCGATCCCCTCCCACGGCTTTTCGGGACGCTCGCAGAAAGCGGGTGCGGAAAGACCGAGAATGAGGCCGCGTTGGATGAGGATTTTGAGGTCCGAGTTCAACGAGTTGAACCCCACGAGCTGTGGCTTGTTCTTTCCGAGGGCATCGAGGAATGTACCGACGATATGTGCCTCGCCCGCTTCCTCCTTCGAGGTCGGGTCTCGCGGCAGGGCCATGAGGTTGAGCTTGACCGAGCCGTCGGGCAGCTGCCGGCGTTCGAGAGCCGCCACCGACACGACCCGGCACAGCGCTGTCTTCAGAAACGGCGTCGGGTCCTCCTCGGTCGCACCGCCGCGCTCCCACATTACCTGCATCACCTCGGCCGGGTCGGTGACGTCGTCTCCTACCTCGTAGAGGAGGCGCCCGGCGAGAGGATCCGGAACCCACTCGAGATCAAATGCCCACACTCGGTCCTTGACGTTTTTGATCACTGTCAGACTCCGAGTCGCATCAGCAGCCAGAAGATCACCAATCCGATGCCGACGCTGAGGACCGGCATCAGGATGGTGAAGAGCTCGGCCAACAGAGTCCCCCGCACGCTGCCAGCGACCGTCGGATCAAAGGCCTTGGCGAATCCGTAGCGGTTGGCGATATATCCGAGGGCGACGACCAGCAGCAGGGCGATCACCCACAGCGCTCGGTGACCCGACATCCCCTGGATCCTGACCGCGAGCAGCGACGGCCACAGAACGCCCCATACAGCCATGTCGGCGATCATGATCCAGACGAATGTCCTGAGCGTGGGCCTTTGCTGGCGAAACCGAGGCCGTGAGAGGACGGCACGTTTGATGATGGCTGCCACGATCGCACCGAGAATCGCCGCGGGGACCGCGACCAGGACGAGCAGCCTGCCGAAATCTTCGGCCGGTGGCGGCGCGGACGACTGTGCCGTCGCGAGGAATACAGCAAGCGTGAGCATGGCGTCGTGCCGACCCTACCATTTCAAACTCGATTGTCGAAACGCGGAGGTCTCAGGGTGACTTCGCCCTCGCCCTGTGTCCGAGCTCGACGAGACCGATGCCGATGACCAATATCGCCACCGTCCACAGTGTCACCCTTCCACGAGTGGTGAACGTGCCTGGTGAGAGGACCAACCAAGCGGCGAGCACCCCCGCTCCGCACAGGTTGATGGCGATTGCGCCGTCGAGACCAAGACCGTGCGCACCGCCTCGATGGGCCACCAGAAGCGCGATGCCGATGCCGAAAAGGACGCCGCCCAAGATGGAGGGATAGAACGCGGTCATCGTTTTCGGCAAACCCAGAGCCTCGACCAGCCACTGCGGATAGAGCAACAGGAGTGCCCCGAGCAACAGGTTGATGACGGCATCGGCGAAAAGAAGTGTCTTTCTCATTATTCGGTTTCCAGATCTCAGGTCGGTCCGACCTGCACCGAGCCGTCGGGGTTGACGACGATCGTCAACTGTGCCTCGACGTCGTTGGTGCTTGCGGTGATCTTCAGGTGCGCGGCGCCGGGCAGGACAAGAGTCACCACGGCCCGCCCGCCAACGGTCGATGTGCCGATCCGTGAGCCACCCCCCTCGAATTCACCGAGCGATGTCTCGACCGAGAGCCTGGTGCCGTCGGGCGCGGGGAGCGAGAAGTCGGTCCCGGTCCGAACCTCGATCTCGATCTCGGCTCGGCCGGGTGCGTCGGCTGCGAGCGTGACCCGTTTGAAGAGCACCAGAAGACCCTTGTCCTGGGTCAAAAGGTTGGGCCCGTCATGACCACAGGATGCGACGACCAACGTCAGCGCGACGACGAGAAGGACACACCACCGAGCCTTCATGTCACCCCCATGAATCCTCTGAAATCGCCGCCCATCGATGACGGCAAGCGAATCGCGGCGGCGCCTTCTCGTCCCATCTCACACCGCACAGGCCCGGTGCGCCTCCCTCGTTCGGGCTTCGAGAAAGCCGTCTTTCAGCCACGTCTCACGCCCTGCGCTTCGATCACAATCGAATACCTCGGGGATTTGATTCCGGGATTATACGCCATCCTCGGAAAAGTGTTTGAGCTCATCGGCATATTTTTCCCAGTTACGTCCATCGAAATCTGTGATCCGTACCCGGGTGATGGTCTCGGGCTCCAGACAGCGGGCGTTGACGCTGATCCCGTCGGGGTTGGAGCGGGGTACGTAGAACGATTTGATTCCGCAGGTCTTGCAGAAGGAGTGCTGGGCGACGCCGGTGTTGAAGGTGTAGGTTTCGAGGTTGTCTTGACCTCGGAGGAGGTGGAACCTCGAGGCCGGCACGATCAGGTGGAGGTACGAGGTCATAGAGCAGATGGAGCAGTTGCAGAGCTGCACCTCGATCTCGACGGGGGCCTCCACTTCGAACTGAACCGAACCGCAGTGACAACCGCCGTGATGGGTCACCAGGTTTGATGGGAGATTCATGGAGAGGGAGTGTAGCGTAGCGAGAATTCGGAATTCGGAATTCGGAATTCGGAATTCGGAATGCCGCCCCCCCCCGTGGACTGGTTTCGGAAGTCGGGATTGCCACCCACGCAGATCCTTCCTCGCCTACGGCTCCTCAGGATGACAGATTGAACCGGTGTCGCCTCAGTCTGTCATCCTGAGGAGGGTTCCTCCCGACGAAGGATCTGGGCGGGGGATCTTGGGAGCGCGTTACCATAAGCCCGCCCGCCCACCCAACATAGATCTCTTCACTCGCTCGCTATGCTCTCTCGGTCGGGATGACGGGCAGAAGCGACCTTGTCCAAATGTCATTCCGAGGAGTCCGACGACGAGGAATCCGTGGGGCGCGGGCGGTTTTCGTGCCCGTCGGTGGGCTTCATTCCCCGGGCGGGTGGGAAATCAGAAATCCGGAATCCCACCTTCCGATCACGGGGAGGGCGGGTGGAAATTCGTAATTCCGAATTCCTAATTCCGAATTCGGGTGGGGGGGTGGCCGGGCTAGCGGAAGTCTTCGCGGACCGGGGAGAAGACGTCGATGATCCGGCAGGACGTTATCGAGCGGCCGGAGTGGACAGAGTTCGGAGGAATGACCCGGTAGTGGCCGGCTCTGAGGATTTCTGGCTCCCCATCGACAGTGAGCTCGAACTCGCCTTCGATGATGTTGGTGATCTGATCATGCGGGTGCGAATGCTCGGGCAGGTCGACATTCGGGTCAAATCTCCAGTGAGCTACGGTCATCCGATCCGAGTGGACGAACCGCGCCTCGGTTCCGGGCAGCAACTCACGGCTCTCGAGGTCCCTGATCCTCATCGTTTGACTCCTCGGCTGTTTTCGGTTCGGGGCTGATTTCGAGCCCGGTTTCGCTCTGTCCACGGGCCCTCGGACGGGCGATCAGTACTTGACTGGGGACTCCAAAGGAGGTCACCGTCTTCAAGAAAAGGATCTTCCACGAGGCGGGCCCGAGATAATCGTTGAGCACGATCGGGCGGCAACCGCCGACCAGCGACGGCCGCAGCGAGTGGACCGCCAGCCAGGCGGCAATCGTCAGCTTCGAGGAAAGGGTCGTGCCGTAGGTCAGACTCGTCAAACAGAGCCGACCTTCGGGCCGAAGCACCTTCCATGCCTGGTCGAGCGTCCTCAGGACATCCTGGCCTGAAAGCAGATCGAACACATAGTTGCTGACGAACCGGTCGCAGGACGAAGCCGGTAGTGGGACCCGAGGTCGTCCGTCGGTGCGGATGACCTCGACGCGCGAGCCGAACGGCTCGAGGCGTTTCCTGGCGAGATCGGCCATGGTCTCGGACAGATCGAACGCGGCGTAGGTCGCGTCCGCCTGCAACTCCTCCACCATGAGCCGGTGGGCGAAGCTTCCGTTCCCACAACCAAACTCGACAACGGCGTTCGCCGCACCGAAATCTCCGTGCTCGACGAGCTGGTCGAGTGCTCGCGCCTCGAAGAACGCTTGACCCTTCTGCCGACGCCCGTATCGATCGTAGAAGTCCCGAGCCTGTTTCCGAGTCAGCGTCGGACGTGCTACAGAGGACGATGGCATACCGCTTCGATGTTGTGGCCGTCGGGATCGATGACGAATGCGCCGTAGTAATTCGGGTGGTAGTCGGGCCGCAATCCGGGAGCGCCGTTGTCGGTTCCGCCGGCGGCCAGGGCCGCTGCGTGGAAGGCGTCCACCGTTTCTCGGCTGCGGGCGGTGAACGCGATGTGGACCGGCGGTTTCAGCGATTCCCCCTGATGGATGAAAAAGTCCGGTTTCTGCATCACCCCGAAACCGCAACCCTCTCCGAACTCCATCACGATCTGGTACTCAAGAGGCGCCAGTGCTTTTTCGTAGAATTCCTTGCTCGCGGAAATATCGCTGACCGAGATGATGACGTGATCGAGCATTGTGCCCCCTTGCTGTCACGGTCAATGTACCGTCCGTCGGAGACGAGGGCAACCGTGATTCCGATACGATGGATGTGGAGGTGAACCCTCGGGTGAACCACGAGATCCGGATTTCGCTGGTCATCCCGGCCTACAACGAGGCCGAGCTTTTGCCGCGATTGCTCGATACTGTCGAGGCCGCCCGACAGAGTTATCGGCACGGGCGTGAGGCGATCGAGGTGATCGTTGCCGACAACGGTTCCACCGATCTGACGGCGGCCATCGCCGCAAATCGGGGGTGTTCAGTGAAGAGGGTCGAGGAACGGCGTATCGCGTCGGCCCGCAACGGTGGGGCGCGCCTTGCCGGCGGCGAGATTATCGCTTTTGTGGATGCCGACATGCAAATTCACGAACAGACCTTCAACGCCATCGAGGACTCGCTCGGTACGGGCAGGGTCGTGGCCGGAGCCACCGGGGTGCGTCTCGAGAGGTGGTCCCTCGGAATCGCGCTGACCTACGCCCTCTTCATGATCATGGTCTGGACCTTGAGGATGGACACTGGGGTCGTCTTCTGCCGGCGCGAGGACTTCGATGCGGTCGGCGGCTACGACGAACGCCGGTTCTTTGCGGAGGACGTGCAGTTTCTGATGGATCTGCGGCGCCTCGGTCGCCGCCGAGGACAGCGGCTGGTTCGGCTCAGAACCGTCAAGGCGCTTGCATCGTGCCGCAAGTTCGACGTCCACGGCGACTGGCACTATTTCACCGATCTCTTCCGGTTGGTGCCGTTGATGCTGAGATCTCCGAAAGCGACCAATGAGTTTGCCAAGCAGTATTGGTATGGGGATCAGCGACCGCCGACCCGGTCCTAGATACTCGTTACAATACCGATAGGCGCTCCCCACTTCGACGTGCTGGGTGCCACCCCTCACATTGTTTCCCGATACGCTCTCAAGGAAGAAGCGCCCCCAAGGCAAACAATGTGAGGAGTGGCACGTGTGTCGTCGAAGCGGCTCAGCGCTCCCTATGGAAGCGGTCAGATACCGTCGATGCCCCATCGCGCGCCTCAACCCACCCGAGCCTCACTTCGCATCTCGCATCTCGCATCCGGGTGGGTGGGAGTGGTTCAGAGCCAGCCCAAGAAGACTCCAAACACCAGCAGAGCGATGGCGTCGACGGCGAAGATCGATCCCACAGCGATGACCTTGGCTCGGATCGTCTTCATGTCGTGGACCCAGTAGGAGAACAGGAAAAAGTGGAGGTAGCCGAAGAGGAGGATCGGGATCGGCGACTTGGCACTCCAACCCTTCCAGTCCCAGGTCAGGGCGCCTACCGAGTTGAGCCAGATCTCCACGATGACACAGAAGGCCGAGTTGGCCACCGCCAAAAAGACCCGATTGGGGATTCCGAAGATCTTGAGCTTGGCGTCGGGCGGCAGCATCTTGCCGAAGACGATTCCGGCGACCGCAAACATGAACATGATCTCGATGTTGAGCCCGATCAGGATGAGAAATGCGGTCTTCCCGGGCGCCCCCCACATCGGCGCATAGCCGGAGTAGTGGAGGACCAGGGAGTTCCAGATCTCGTTGAACCAATCCATGCCCCAGAAGGCGAGACCGGCGAAGACCAGGTTCCAGTTTCGGCGCTCGATCTCCACCGCGTAGACGTAGACGACAAAGGCGAAGATCGGGATCACATACCACTGGAACTGGGAGCCATCGCGGAGGATCGAGAGGGCCTGGGTTGCAGAATCGGTGAGCATAGGTCACCTCGTTATGGAATATGGGAATTCTCAATTCTGAGTTCTCAATTGGGAATTCCGACTCCAAGACTACCTCAGCCCGAGCGAAAGTCGACTCGGCCCGTGACCTCGCTCCGAATGACAATTGTCGTTACGCCGTTTGCTGAATTGGTAGAGGGCTTTCAAAGTGTCACCCCGACCGAGAGAGCGGAGCGAATGAGCGGAGGGATCTCGGTGTGGGCCGTGAGCCGCGGGTTCATCTATCACTCGACTCACACCTCAGAACTCACACCCACTCCCACGGGTGGGCGGGTGGGAATTCCGAATTCCGAATTCCGAATTCAAATCGTGCCGTCTTTCGGCTCCCACAGCTCGACCTTGTTGCCGTCGGGGTCGACAAACCAACCGAATCGGCCGTAGTCCTCGTCCTGGATTTCGCCGACGATTTCGGCGCCTCCCGCGTTGACCTGCGACAGCGCCCCCTCGAGATCATCGACGATCAGGTTGAACATGTAGTCCCTGGTCGACGGTTCGAAGTAGCTGGTCGAACTCGAAAAGGGCGCCCACACGGTCATCCCGCCGGGCGGCAGGTTCTCCGGCTTGAAGCTTGCACCGTAGGGATGCTCCACCGGGACGCCGAGGCGGTCCTGGTACCACTTCCCGAGCTTCTCGGGATCCTCGGACTTGAAGAAGACTCCACCGACACCCAACGCTTTGGCCATGAGTTGCTCCCTGTCGCTCTGTCGCACATGACAACAAACACTCAACCGGAATTGATTTCCCCGGTTCTTCCCGTCCAACGATCGAAGATCCGCCCGCGGTAGAATGCCGAGATGCGGCATGATTTGCAGAGACGGGCGTGGGGACGGATCCAAAACGTTAGGGTGCAGGTCGAGGATGCGGGCGGTGGTGTGTCTCGGATTAGAATGCAGAGCATCGGCGCCCGGCTTCTGGGCATGGAAGTCGCTGCCTATCTAGTGGGCGACATCCTCGTCGATACCGGTTTTTCCTACGGCCGGGAGGCTCTTTTGGGCGCTCTCGAAGACCGCGAGGTGAACCTCGTCTGCTGCACCCACAGCCACGAGGACCACACCGGCAACTGTGCCGCGGTGGCCGCCGCCCACGATTGTGCCGTTTTCCTGCGACACGCGAACGCGCGGTGGGAGGAGGGCGAGCTCCCCCTCAAGCCGTACCGCCGGATATGGTGGGGTCCGGTGGAGGAATTCGGCGCCCTCGAAATGCCGGATGTGATCGAATCCGGTGGTCGGCGACTCGACGTGGTACCGGCTCCGGGCCACTCTCGCACTCAGGTGGCTCTGTTCGAGGCTGCGACCGGTGACGTGTTCACCGGCGACCTCTTCATCTCTCCCGGCGCGACGGCGGTGCTGGTCTGGGAGGACCCCTGGACCGCCGTCGCGTCGTTGCGCAGGGTGGCCGAGCTGGCACCGCGCCGAATGTTGACCGGGCACGGCCTGATCGCCGACGACCCAGCACCCAAATTAGAGCGCAAGGCGGATCGCATCGAGGAGGCTGCACGCCGGTCGGTCGAGCTGACCGGGCAGGGTCTGCCGCCGAGACAGGTTGTGGAGAGGGTCTTCCCAATAGGCAACCGCAAGGACCGTTTTCTCGAGTGGCTCACGAGCCGCGAGTTTTCGAGACTGAACTTTGTGCTTGCGGCCGTCCGACACGCTCCGGAGACGTTAAACGTTCTAACGTCTTAACGTTCCAACCTTCAAACGTTCTAACGATCGTGGTTCTGCGACAATAGGCGCCGTGCTGACGATCGATACCTTCCGCGAGAGCCTCGCCGCCTACACGCCCTCAGAGGTTGCCGTCGAGGACGGGATGACCCGCGCCGCGGTGGCCGCTGTGCTGCGGCCAGGCGCGGCAGGCTCGGAGCTCCTCTTCATTCACCGCGCCGAGGACCCACGCGACCCCTGGTCCGGCCACATGGCCTTTCCTGGTGGACGGGTGGAACCCGGCGATACGGACCCGATGGCCGCGGCCATCCGCGAGACCCGTGAAGAGCTGGGTCTTCGGCTCGATCGGGTCGCAGAGCCCATCGGACGTCTGGCGGATATGCAGGCAATCGGCCGAGGAAAACCGCTTTCGATGGTGATCACGCCGTTCGTATTTGCGGTCGAGGATGTCCCACCGCTGGTTCCGAACCACGAGGTGGCGGCGGTGGTGTGGGTGCCGACGGGCTTCATCACCGATCGGTCGAATCGCGAGACGATGCCCTACCGTCGCGGCGGTCTGTCGTTGGAGCTTCCCTGCTATCGTTACGAGGGCCACCTGATCTGGGGAATGACCCTCGGCATGGTGGACGAGCTTCTTTCACTCGCGGAGGATTCCTGAGCCGATGCCGAGGCGGATCGCGATAAGCCTGTGTTTTGTATGCGCCGCCGCGTCTGCGGCGGCGCTCGACTGCTATCTCGTCACTCCCGAGGGCGTGCCGCTCGCCGGGGCGCGGGTGACGGTGATCGGTCGTGGAGACTCGATCGTCGCCGATTCCGAGGGGCGCTTCGTGCTCGACCCGGCGCCCGATCCACCGTTCGTGCTGTTTGTGGCGCGCTCCGACGGAGTGGCCTTGCGGCCGGTGACGGTGGCCGAGGTCACCGCCGAGGGGCCGCTGATCGTGCGGGTGGCGCCGGCCGGTGAAACGGTGACGGTGGTCAGCGGTGTGGTGCCTGATCTCGAGCTGCCGCCCGCCGTGGCGTCGACTGTGATGGGTCGCGGAGATCTCGACCAACGTCTCCCAGCGCAGCTCTTTCAGACCCTGGAGAACGTGCCCGGTGGCGGCACGAGCGGCGACGGACATGCGGCGGTGCCGAGCCTCCGTGGCTTTCCCCAGCACCGGACACTGCTGCTCCTCGATGACGGCCGGGTGAACAGCGAGCGGCGAGCGGGTGCTTCCGCCACCTATCTCGACCCCGAGACCATCGAGGAGGTCGAGGTGGTCAGAGGTCCCGGTTCGGTGGCCTACGGGTCGGATGCCTTTGGAGGCATCATTCGGGCGCGGACACGAATGCCGGATCCGCAGGGGCTGACGGGTCTTCGGTGGAACGTCACCGCCGGCACAGGCCTCGACGAGTTGGGAGCCGCCGCCGACGTCACGACCGGCCTGCTCGGCGGCGGCCTGCTCATCGGGGCGCACTACCGTGACTATGGCGATTACGACAGCCCAGAGGGAGCGGTGGCCAACTCCGGGGCGACCCTTTTGGGGTTCAGGTTCGGTTGGCAAGCCGCCGTGCTCGGTGGTGTCGCGCACGTTGCTTGGCGCACCGACGAGGCGAGAGACGTCGGCAAGCCTGCACCGGACTCCGATGTGCGCCGGGTCTACTACCCCCGGGAGGAGTCCGGGCGGCTGAGTCTCGGCTTCGAGCGGCCCGGCCCCGGTGCCTGGAGCCGCCTCAGCATCAGCATCGGGTGGGACGACTACTCGCTCACCCTCGCCAAGGATCGGTTCGCCACCGAATCGACACCGCGTGACCTCAGCCGGTCGCAGGTCGATGCCAATGATTTCAGCATCCGCGCCGACGCGGAACGAGGTCTCGGCGACTGGAGGATGGTGATCGGGATGGATCTCAGTGGTCGATACGGCCTCGAAGCGGTCAACCAGTACACCACCTTCGACGAGCGCGGGGGGCAGCTGGAGTCTGTTCGAGAGGTCAGCATCGAGGACGCGAGCGGCGCCGATCTCGGCGGGTTCCTGAGCCTCAGACGGGCTTTTGGCCGTTGGAAGGTGGATTTTGGGCTCCGCGGTGACGGCGTGTGGAGCCGGAATACGGGCGGCTTCTTCGGCGATCGCAGCACCTTCAACTCCGCCATCTCGGGTTTTGCTGCGGTCGGAGTGGAGCTGGCTTCGCGTCTCGAGCTCACCGGCCAGGTGGCTCGGGGATTCCGGGACCCCTTGCTCTCGGACCGCTACTACCGGGGCGAGACCGGGCGCGGTTTCATCACCGGCAACCCGGACCTCGAGCCCGAGACGAGCCGGCAATTCGATATCGCCCTGCGGTATTCGCCCGACTTCGCGACGGTCGGTCTCTACGTCTACCGATACCGCATCTTCGACCTCATCGAGCGGTTCCGACTCGGTGACGACTTCTTCTTCAGAAATCGCGGCGAGTCCGAGATCACCGGCCTCGAAATCGAGGCGAGCCTGGTTCTCAGTGGAGGGTTCGAGATCCAGTGCGGTGCGCAGGCCCTGCGCGGCGAGATTGCCGACGACGGCTCGCCGACCGACGGCGTTCCACCGCCCGGGGTCTTTGTCGTGGCGCGAGGAAATCCGGCGGACCGTTGGTGGTGGATGCTTCGGGGAGCGGTTTATTCACGGGATGATCGGCCCGGTCCCACCGAGCAGGTCGTGCCGGGTTACGGAGTGATCGATGCCGGCGCCGGTTATTCCATCGCGGACTGGCTGGAGGTCTCGCTTCTCGGCCGCAACCTCCTCGATCGGAGCCATCTCGCTTCGTCCGACGAGGACGCCGTCCTCGCCCCCGGACGCTCGGTCCAGCTGGTTCTCAGGGGACGGCTTTGAGTGAATTTCGAATTTTGAATTTCGAAATCCCACCCGCTTTTCCCGCCTCTTCACGATGTCATCCCGAGCGAGGCGCCTGAAGGGCGCCGACGAGGGATCTGTGAGGCGGCTCTCAGAGGCGTGCGACCAACACCCGAAGAGTGTCAGTAATTCAAAATTCAAAATCGAGAATTCAAAATTGCTACGGCGCTAGCCGTTGCACAGAATATCCACCTTGATCAGGGCCCGGTCGAACTCGGCGTCGGTCTTGGCCGCGGCCAGCTCCGCGCGAGCAGTGGCGCACTCGGCCGCCTCTTCCTGAAACTCTTCCTCGAGTTCGGCCACCACATCGGCTGCCGCCGGATCTCAGACCTCTCGGTTGACCCTGCGGATGTTGGCGCCCTGGCTGGTCTCCTCGACCACCACGCAGTCGCCCATGTGGATCTCCGTCTGGTCGGTGACGATCTTGATGTGGCCGCTCGCGATTTCGACCGTGTACATCATCCCCATCTGTTGGGTGCTTCCTGCAGCCCCGAGGAGCCCGCCGCCGGCGGCCCCGATTGCGGCGTTGCGGCGGCGCTTGTAACCGGAGCTCCCCCCCGTCATGAGGCCGATGGTGCCTCCAACCATGGCGCCCTGTGTCGTCTTGTTGTCCGACAGATCGACCCGTTCGGACTTGACGACGATGCCGTGCTGGACCTTGGCCGACTGGCCCTTCTTCTGCGCTTCGGCCGGCGCCGGCGCGAGCAAAAGCTCGACAGCGACGAACAGGGCAATCGATGCGATGACGATTGATTTTTTCATTTTGCGTTCCTCCTGTTTCTTTCAACCGCTCGGAACGCTTGGTATTCCAAATCTGTGGCGCGCATTGTAGCGCCGTTTCGCCCCCGAAGATATCGGGCCGGTGCTCGGAGCAAAGATACGACATCGGAAACCGGTGACTGCGGCTGACGCCGCAGCCGCAGGCTGTCGCGCCCTTAGGGCTCGGAGGCCTGAATATCCTCAGTACCTGGGTCACGTCCCAGGCTATGTGTATGTCGCCGCTTCGCGGCTCACTCGCCGACGATCTCCGACGGCTGTCGTAAGAATCGAGGCGCCCCCAGTCACGGCGTAGCCCGAAGGGCGAATCCGGATGGGTGCCGTCGAGCAGTCTGAGTGAGGGCCTTCTGACGCGCGCTTCTGCCCACCCCCCAGATCCTTCGTCGGGAGGAACCCTCCTCAGGATGACATTCTGCGACGGCACCCTGACGATGACGCGAGACTCTCAAACGAGCGGCGCGTCGCCCCAGGTTGTCATTCAGAGGAGAGCCAGGGTTCGACGGAGGGTTGGAATGTGGGACGCTGCCTCAGGACGTCATCCTGAGGAGCCCGGCACCCAGCGCGCCACTACATGGCCTCGCGCTCACCGGTTGCGCCCGAACCCTCCCACAGACCGAGACCGGGCGACGAAGGATCTGGGTGAGCGGCAATCCCGACTTCCGAAACCAATCCACGGGGGGGCGGGCCGGAAATCCGCAATTTGAAATCCGAAATTCGAAATCCGAAATTCGAAATCAACTGAGGGGGCGAGCGGCATTCCTAAGTCCTAATTCCTCATTCAACGGGTGTACCCTATGCGCGGGGGTTGTCATGAAAAATACCATTTTTCTCGTCGTCGTCTGCTCGTTGCTCGCCTGTGCGCCGGCCGAGGATCCGGCCGATCTCGTCCTGATGGGCGGCCGGATCATCACCATGGACGCGGCGAATCCCGAGGCGGAAGCGCTCGCCGCACGAGGTCAGAAGCTGGTGGCGATCGGCACGGACAAGGCCGTGTCACGGTTCATCGGACCCGACACCGAGGTCATCGATCTCGGTGGCGCCCTCGCGGTCCCAGGGCTGATCGAGGGCCACGGTCATTTCCTCGGCGTCGGGCGCGCCAAGATGCAGCTCGATCTTCGCTCGGTGGCGGACTTCGACGAAATCGTGTCGATGGTCGAGGCCGCGGTTGCCGAGGCCGAGCCGGGGCAGTGGATCCTCGGGCGCGGCTGGCACCAGGAGAAGTGGGACTCGGTCCCCGAACCGAACGTCCTGGGCCTTCCGTACCACGACGCCCTGAGTGCCGTTTCGCCGGACAACCCGGTGATGCTCACCCACGCCAGCGGACACGCCACGATGGTCAACGGTCTCGCCCTGGAGATGGCCGGCGTCGACCGTCGGACACCCGACCCGCCGGGTGGTGAGATCGTGCGTGATGCCAGAGGCAGGGCCGTCGGAGTTCTTCGCGAGACCGCCGAAGACCTCGTCGCGGCGCAGCTCGATCGTGAGTGGGACGAGGCCACGGTGCGCCGCATGGTCGAGCTGGCGGCCGCCGAGTCGCTGGCCAACGGGATCACGTCGTTCCAGGATGCAGGCTCGAGCTTTCGCCAGGTCGAGCTGCTCGAGCGCATGGCGGCGGCAGGGGAGCTGCCCCTCCGGCTGTGGATCATGCTCTCCGAGAACAACGAGAGCCTCACCGAAGGGCTTCCGGGCTTCGAGGTTTACCGGGCCGGGGACGGATATCTGACGGTGGGCGGCATCAAACGGTGGGTCGACGGCGCCCTCGGGTCGCACGGGGCCTGGCTCCTCGAACCCTACACCGACCTTCCGGAGAGCACCGGCCTCAATATCGTCACCCCCGACGAGCTGCGCGAGTCGGCCCGGCTGGCGGCGGAGCACGGTCTCCAGCTGTGCTCGCACGCGATCGGCGATCGCGCCAACCGGGTGACCCTCGACGTCTATCAGGAGACGATCGACAGCCTCCCCAACGGGAAAGATCTTCGGTGGAGGGTCGAGCACGCGCAACATCTGCATCCAGACGACATCCCACGTTTCGAGGAGCTCGGAGTGATCGCCGCCATGCAGGCGATCCACTGCACCTCCGACGGCCCGTGGGTCCCGCAGAGGCTCGGCGAGGAGCGGGCGAGAACCGGCGCCTACGTGTGGCGAAGTCTGCTCGATGCCGGCGCTGTGATTGCCGGCGGAACCGACGCGCCGGTTGAACCGGTGGATCCGATCCCCGACTACCACGCGGCGGTGACGCGGCAGCTTCCTGACGGCAGCTTCTTTTTCCCAGAGCAGGACATGACGCGCGAGGAGGCGCTGCGGTCGCGGACCCTGGACGCGGCCTACTCGGCCTTCGAGGAAGACATCAAGGGATCCCTCGAGATCGGCAAGCTGGCCGATGTGACGGTACTATCGAAAAACGTTCTCGAGATCCCGGCGGACGAGATCCCCGACACCCGTGTTCTCTACACCATCGTCGGCGGCCAGGTGAGGTATCAAGCGAAATAGGAATCAGGAATTCGGAATTCGGAAATCGGAAGTCGGAAGTCGGAAGTCGGAAGTCGGAAGTCGGAAGTCGGAAGTCGGAAGTCGGAA
>CBDTWX010000053.1:0-16630 GCA_965364305.1 uncultured Thermoanaerobaculia bacterium | reverse complement strand
GACATTTACTGACGGCCCGCTCCTCCGGTCGGGAGGGCACGGATAGGCGGCGTGTCGCTGTGCTCCTCCGGTCGCAGCAAAGAGAAGCAGTCGGTCTGGTTGAAAGGATGGAGGGTCGAAGAAGGTGTCATTCCGAGTGAGGCCGAAGGCCGAGTCGAGGAATCTGTGGGCCGGTTGGGCGGGAATTCAAAATTCAAAAATTGAGAACTCAAAATTCATTATGGTGAGGGCGGGTGGACCGCGTTCAGCGGAGGTGCCTGGCATCCCGACTCGCCGCGAGTCGGCGTGCCTGGCATCCTCACGGGAAGCGCGTCAAAAAATGGCCCCGGCGGGGTTCCGGGGCCGTGGAATAGGGAAGCGATATACGCTTTCGTCAGTCGGCTCTGATCGTCAACGGCGACAAGCCGGCGACCGCACGATCGATCGCCGAGTCGAATGCTTCCTGGGTGCCGATCCTGTGCGGAGCGAAGAGATCGGTCAGGATCTCGCGGACATCACTTTTCGAGGCATCGACCCGGATGAGATCATCGTCGACCCGGATGCGCGCGTCCTCGACGATCCGGGCGGCCGCTTCCTCGAACTCTGCTCCCGGGGCGGTGACCGATCCGAGCTCATTTTGAAGGTACGAAACGACCTCCGCCTGGAGGGCCTGCTCCATGCGTTCTCCCAGGCGTTCCATCTCCTCGTGGAAAGGTTCCATCTCGATGTGAATCTTCTCCATTTGCTCGTGGAAGGGCTCCATCTCGATGTGGATTTTTTCCATCTGCTCGTAGATCGGTTCCATGTCGACGTGAATTTCCGCCAGCTGCCCGTGCAGGTCCTCCATCTCGACGTGAATCTCCTCGATCTGGGCGAGAAAGGGCTCCATGTCGACATGGATCGACTCGACCATCTCCATGTGGGCGTCGATCTGCTCTTGGATCTGCTTCTGGACCTCCTTGAGGGTGCCGTCCTCGATGTGCAGCTGGATGTTCTCCATCTGCTTTTCGAACTCTTCCATCCGGGCCTGGAAGGGTTCCATTTCGATCTCGATGGCCTCGAGCTGTGCCAGATAGGGCGCCATCTGTCGTTCGATCTCTTCCATCGTGCTCTCGTCGATCGTGACCTCGAGCTCCTCGAGACCCGCGATACGGGGCTCCACCTCTATTTCGATCGCCTCGATCTTGGCGAGGTGGGGTTCAAACTTCGCCTCCACCTCTTTCATATCTTCCATGATCTGCTTGAGCTCGGAGCTCGCCGGGCGTGGTGGGGAGTCGCCGGGGTCGACCGCGGCAAGCGCGGGGACCATGGCGGCCATCAGGACGATTGCGGGGACGAGAACCGCCAACCCGACGCGGCGGTGGTTCGAGCGGTTGAGAATGCTCATGATTCGTGCCTCCAGGTGAGTTTTTCGGGCCATCCCGAGGGCGGGAATAGCAGGGGCGGGACATGGGAGGGCGTGCCGTGCGATGCCCAAGAGATGACACGCGTAGCTCGAAGCATGGGTACCAAGGGCGAGGACCTCCTCGTCGCACGCCAGCTCCTGTTCGAGCTCGAGGCGGCGAGTCGCCCACCATGCGAGTGGGTTGAACCAGTAAACGGCGCGGGCGACGCGTGCGACCATGCGTGCCGGCCAGTCGAAACGAGCGATGTGGACGAGCTCGTGGACCAACACCGCTTTTCGTCGATCCCAGACCCACGCGCCGGCGTGGAGCGGCAGAACGATTGTGGGTCGTAGCAGACCCACGGTGGCCGGGATGTCCACTTCGGCGCTGGCGAGCAGCCGAACCCGACGTCGGCAACCGACTCGTTCGCGGGCGTCGGCGAGCATCACATCCCAGTAGTGGTCGCGTACCGGCCGAGCGCGCCGGACCGCCCCGTGCATTCGCCACAGACCGACTCCCAGCCGGGTCAGCATCAGGATTGCACCCGCGGCCCACACGGCCGCCAGTAGCGCTATCGGGTGAACCTCGGGAAAACGGCGCGCCGGTTCGACGACCGCGAGGTCTGGGACGTGGACGATTGCGGATCTTTCATCGACAGCCACGCGCCCGAGTTGTGCCTCGATCGTGGTGGACCTTTTGTCCGGACTGGTCAGACGGGTGACGGCTTCGGGCATCGGCAGTGACAACGACGGCACCAGCGGCGCCGCGAGCGGAATTATCAGGCATCCGGCTAGAGCCATGCCCCAGATCACCGCGCGAACCCGCGCCGGCCGTTTGCGCAGGGCGAGCGCGATACAGGCGGCGACGGTCAGCAGCAGGAGTGCCTTGATCGATCCGAGAACGAAGGGGAGCATCATAGTCATTAACGGCCCTCCTTGCGCGCCTCGTCGATTTTCCTCGCGATACGACGCAGGGCTTCGTCGTCGAGGTCACCGCCTTCGAGATCGAGGAGCGCCGCCATCGCGCCTTCCGGTGAACCGTCGAAGAAGGTCCTGACCAACCGACGGAGGGCGTTCTCGCTCGCCTGCTCGCGTGGAACGGTAGGGAGAAATACGTAACGTGGGCCGTCCTGCTCGTGCCGGATGTGGCCCTTGTCCTCGAGAATTCGCAGCATGGCCCGCACCGCCGAGTAGGACGGCGGGTCCGGCAACCTCTCGCGAACGTCGGCCGCCGATGCCCTCCCGATCTCGTAGACGATCTCCATGATCTGTCGTTCCCGTCGGCTGAGGTGGGGACTCTCCGTGGTCATGTCGCCTCCGTTGCGCAGTTGTCGATGGCCATCGACTGATGCTAAGAATTTAGCATCATGCTAAAAATCTAACACCTGTTTTCAGATTGTCAACCCCCGCCACTGATTTTCTTTACGGAAACCGGTTCACGGGGGTTCTCCCGGTTTGGCGAATTGTGGCGCGCGAAGGGGCGTCGACGACACAGGTGCCACTCTTCGCATTGTTCGAATTCGGTGCTTCCAAATTTTTCAACGTGCAGAGCGCGAACAATGCGAAGAGTGGCACCTCGCACGTCGAATCAAGAAGCGCAGAACGGCTTTTTGTTGTGTGTCGCGGCAGGGGCAGATTTCAGGGGCAGCGACAGTCTTTAGCGGCAGAAGACGGCGCCAGTTATCAGCGACAGATGACAGCGACAGTGAGCAACGCCAGGGACGGGGACAGCCGAATTCCGGATGAGCCGAACGTTCTGACGTTCAAACGATCTGACGTTCGAACGCTATAACGTACAACGTTCAAACGCTACGATCCGTGCATCTGGCGTCTGTTATCCAAAGGATGGCCGGATTTGGCATCCAGCAGCCATCCCACAGATTTCTCGACTCGGCCTCCGACCTTGCTCGAAACGACAGTTTCGGCTTCACGAATTCCCCGGGGGAGGGTGGTGGGGAACCGAAAACCAAAAACTGATGCGAGTCTATCCCCGCCGCTCCTACCCGGGTTTTGGCAGGCCCTCCATCACCGTCAGGGAGCGCGCCATGACCTCCGGCGGAAGCGGGTAGTTCTCAAGATCTCCCGCGAAGTACTTTTGGTAGCCCGCGAGATCCATCAGACCGTGACCGCTGTAGTTGAAGATGATGGTCTTCTCCTTGCCTTCCTCGGCAGCCTTCTTGGCCTGGTCGATGGCCGCCTTGATCGCGTGGCTGGTCTCCGGTGCGGGGATGATGCCCTCGGTGCGGGCAAAGGTCACCGCCGCCTCGTAACACTCGATCTGCGGGTAGGATACCGGCGACATCAGACCGGACTGGACCGCGGCAGACACCAGTGGCGACATGCCGTGGTATCGCAGTCCACCGGCGTGGATGGCCGGCGGGATAAAGGCGTGGCCCAACGAATGCATGGGCAGAAGGGGGGTCATCTTCGCGGTGTCTCCGTGATCATAGGCGTAGGGCGCCTTGGTCAACGTCGGACAGGCCTCGGGCTCCGCCGGGATGATCTCGATCTCGGCGCCGTTGATCTTGTCGACGACAAAGGGGAAGGACAGACCGGCAAAGTTGCTGCCGCCACCCGCGCATCCTATGACGATGTCGGGCGCGTCGACTCCTGCGAGGGCAAGCTGCTTCTTGGCCTCGAGGCCGATGATGGTCTGGTGCAGCATGACGTGGTTGAGCACGCTGCCGAGCGAGTAGCGAGTGTTTCCCGTCGGGTCGGTCACCGCGGCCTCGATGGCTTCGGAGATGGCGATGCCGAGGCTGCCCGGCGTGTCGGGATCCTGTTCCAGAATCGTCCGTCCCGCCTGAGTTTCGAGTGAAGGCGACGGCACGCAACGAGAGCCCCAGGTTTCCATCATCGTCTTGCGGAAGGGTTTTTGGTCGAAGCTCACCCGAACCATCCATACGTCGACCTGAATACCGAGCAACTGGCCGGCATAGGCGAGCGCCGATCCCCACTGTCCGGCACCGGTCTCGGTGGTCAGCCGTTTGATGCCGAACTCCTTGTTGTACCAGGCCTGGGCGACCGCGGTGTTCGGCTTGTGGCTGCCCGGCGGAGAGACGCTCTCATCCTTGTAGAAGATCTTGGCCGGTGTGTCGAGGTGCTTCTCGAGGGCAAAGGCACGGCGAAGCGGGGTTGGCCGCCATCTGGCGTAGATCTCGAGGATCCCCTCGGGGATGTCGATCCAGCGTTCGGTGGATACCTCCTGCTCGATGAGGTTCATCGGGAAGACCGGCGCCAATGCTTCGGGTCCGATGGGGTTGCCGTCGGGGCCGAGTGGAGGAGGTGGTGGTTGCGGCAGGTCGGCCGCGAGGTTGTACCACTGGCGGGGCATCTCATTGATCGGCAGATCGATTCTCGGTTGATTCATCGTCGCTCCCTCCTTCGAGAAATCCGCCGCCCGTGATGTCCTTTCGACGGCGAAATGAAGAATGAATCCTAACACGCACTCCGGGGTGGTGGGCCGATTCAGAAGCGGTATGAGGCGCTTCTATCTGGTGAATTCAATGAAATGCGAACTCGAGAATGAAAACGAAACTGCGTCTCTTGACAGGCTGCGGGAGAGCGAGTAGATTTTTCGAGCAACATTGACCGATCCATCCCATCGGGTTCAATTTACGGGAAGCTTGGTTCATCGGACTTGGATTCGAGTTGCTGGGGTGGGCGAACAGTAGGGGGGCATAATGCGATTGACGAGTTCAAAGATCGTGTGGATGCTGGCGCTGTGTGCGCTGGTGCCGCTCACGCAGGCCGGGGCGACGATGCTCATGCACTTCGACCTGGCGGCGCTGACGGATCGCGCGGATCGGATCTTCCGCGGTACGGTCGTCGATGTCGAGCAAAGCTCGATCGAGGCCGGCGGCGGCGAACTGCCGATGGTGATCTACCGCCTGCGGGTTGAGGACAGCCTCAAGGGCGATGCAGATGTCGTCAAGGGAGATGAAGCCTACGTCGAGATCCGGATGGTCGGCAGTATCAAGGACGAAGCGCCGCAGGACGATATCGTGCGATTCGACATGTTCCGCGATGTTCCGCGGCTGAAGATGGGCAGCGACTACCTGCTGTTCACGACCCGGCCCAGCGAGATCGGACTGTCGACAACCGTGGGCCTCGGCCAGGGCGCTTTCTCCGTGTACTCGCAGGACAAGCAGGAATGGGCGGTCAACGAGTTCGGCAACATGGGGCTCGGGATCGACGGTTCCGGACCGGCGCCGTACTCCGAGCTTGCCGCCAAAATACAGGCGCGGCTGGGCCGGTAGGGGGGCATGATGCGTAACACGATTTCATGTCTGACCCGCCTTGCTACCGTCGCCACGGCGATTTTCTGCCTCGGCGCACTCCCGGCGTCGGCTGCTGATTCTCTCTTCGTTTGCGAGAGTGGTGTGCCCTTCGCATACCCAGGGGGTGGCGCAAACATCATTTTCAATCCTGATCAGGGCGGCCTCGGACCGCTGACCAACGCTCAGGCAGTGACGGCCGTTACACAGGCCTTCCAGGCATGGGCGGACGTGTCCACCGCCAGCGCGACATTTCTCAACGACGGGCAGATGCCGTTTGACGTCACTCTCGCCAATGTCGGTCCGATTCTCAACCCGCCGGCACCGGACGGCCTGAGCCCGATCGTCTTTGATGAGGACGGCTCGATATTCACCGCTCTCTTCGGTGCGGGCTCCGGAATCCTCGGCTTTGCGGGCCCGGATTTCGGCAACTTCGTTACCTGCGAGCTCCTCGAAGGAAGCGCTTTTCTCAACGGACCCGAGTTTGACGATTTGACCGTCGCCCAGGACATCATGGTCCACGAGTTCGGCCACTACATCAATCTCGGACATGTCGAGCTGAACGGGCAGCTGGTCGGCTTCTCTGAGGGCGGTGACACCAGTGGGCCGACGCCGGACAACACCACGTTTGGCGCGCCGTCCTTTATCGGCACCGAAGTGATCGAAACCATGTATCCCTTCTACTTTGATCCTGGGGTGGGCACCAGGACGCCCCACGCCGATGACATCGCCAGCATCTCGACGATCTACCCCGAACCGGACTTCCTGGCGACCACGGGGACCATCTCCGGCGTCGTCCTTGCACCCAACGGAAGCACACGGTTAAGCGGTGTCAACGTCATCGCCCGCAACATCAACGACCCGTTTGTCGACGCGGTATCGACCTTTTCCGGCGCCTACACCGACAGCACCAGCCAGGCCGATCCCAACGTCGGTGTCTATACCCTGAACGGCCTCACGCCGGGCGAGGAGTATGCAGTCTTCATTGACACGGTGACGGCGCTGGCCGGCCGCTTCAGCAACCCCATCCTGCAGCCGCTGCCCGGTCCGGAGGAGTATTGGAACGGCGCAGACGAGTCGAGCGATCCGATGGTCGACGATCCGCTGCAGTTCGTGCTGATCGCGCCGGTCGCGGGAAGCCCGGCGAGCGGCACCGACATCATCATCAATGGAGCCGCACCGGGGGAGATCCCGCTCGGCGACGATGACTTTGCCGAGATCTTCCTGCCGTTCGAGTACGAGATCTGCGGTCAGACCTTCGACTCGATCTTCGTCAACTCCAACGGAAACTTGACCTTCGGGTCCGGCAGCACCGATTTTTCGGAGAGTGTCGGAGAGTTTCTGGCCAACCAGCCGCGGATCGCCCCGCTCTGGGATGACCTCAACCCGAGCCAGGGGGGCGTGGTCTCGTACTCGGCGACCAAGAACACCTTCAGTGTACGGTTTGAGAACGTGCCGGAGTTCTTCAGCACCGGGGCCAACACATTCGAGGTCACGCTCAAGCGTTCGTCCAACCATATCGACGTCGACTATTTCGACATCTCGGCGACCGACGGTTTGGCCGGGGTGAGTTGCGGTGGGGCCGTGACGTCTGGTTTCGAGCCGGCGAGCGATCTCAGCGCCTTCGCGCCGTCGCGTATCAACCTCCACAACCAGCCGGCGGTGTACGAGCTGTTCGGTTTCTCGAACCCCGGTGATCTCGAAGGTTCGACGGTGCGCTACAACGGCACCACTAACTACGAGGACAACTGGGCCGAGCCGAACGACACGCTGCGCAAGGCGCGCAGCATCAGCCTGCCATTCGACTCGATTCCCATCACTCGCTACACCGAGATCGAACCGACCGGGGGCGACGTGGATTTCTTCCGCTTCTCTGCCGACGCGGGCGCTTTTCTGATTGCTGATGTCGTCAGCGGTCAGCTCGACTCCATTTTGGTGCTTGCCGACTCGACCGGGACGGTGGTCGCATTCGATGACGACGGTGGCACCGGCCTGCTGTCGAGAATCGTGTACGCGGTTCCCACCAGCGGCACTTACTATCTGGGAGTCAGCACCTTCCCGGACTTCGGATTCACCGGTGCCGGCGGAAGCGGCGGCCGTTATGTGCTCGACATCGAGTTGAGCAACAGCGTTCCGCTGACGCTCGGCGACGACGACAGTGTCGAGGTTGACCTCGGCTTCACATTCCCGTTCCAGGGACAGGACTGGACGAGCGTGTTCGTCAACTCCAACGGAAATCTGACCTTTGGCTCGGGAGACACCGATTTCAGTGAAAGCGTCGGCGAGTTCCTGAATGATCAGCCGCGCGTCGCGGCGCTGTGGGACGACCTCAGCCCCAATCAGGGTGGATCGGTCTCGGTGGAGTTCGGCGCCGGGTCGGCGATCATCAGCTTCGTCGATGTGCCGGAGTTCTTTGCCTCGACGACCAACACCTTCTCGGTCACTCTCTCGGACGACGGGAGCGTGAGCATCGAGTACGGAACGGTTGCTGCTCAGGATGGTCTGGTCGGTGTCACCGAGGGCGGAGGCGCCGCCGATCCCGGGGGGACCGATCTGTCTGCCGGCGGCACGTTCCCGGCGTCAGGGACGACCTATGAGCTCTTCAACTTCGGCAACCCGTTCGACCTCGATCTGTCGACGCTGAACTTCCTGCCGTAGTTCATCTTCTTTCCAATCTCCACGACGGTGGGCTTCGGCCCACCGTTTTTTTCTATCGACCACCACTCACCGGGCGCCGACCGCTACTCACCGATTTGGCCGTGACTCGCCTTCGAACTGGACCCATTCTGGGAATCGAAGAGAGAAAGGAGCGGTCAATGACATTTCATCATCATCATCGGATGGAGGGCTGCGAGTGGTGCGAGGGCCGGCATGGCGTCTGGGGGGCCTTCGTTCTCGGCACTGGCGTCCTCGCCCTGGGAACGGTTCTGATCCTCGACAACTTCGGAGTCATCGACAAGGATGTCTTCGTACCCTACTGGCCGGTCCTTCTGATCGTGCTCGGTGTGAGCCACCTCGTGCAGCCGAGGTCAGCCCGAAAGATCGCGTGGGGCATGTCATGGATCGCGATCGGTGCGATCATACTGTTGAACAACCTCGAGGTGATCGCTGTCGGCATCGAGGTTCTGTGGCCCTTGGTTTTGGTGATCCTCGGTGCCAACCTGGTGGTTCGCGGCGCGCGGCGGAGGCGCCGGAATTTCGAGGACCACCCGAACGGGCAGCTCGAGGGGAAAGGAGAGGCGACATGACACGGAACTGGGACGAGGCCGGAAGACGGGGCGCGGAGGACACCAAACACGGGCGCGAATGCTGCTGCGGCTCGTGCTCGCGACCGCGGCGCCACGGATACGGGACGGCGATCCTCGGTCTCGGGGTGCTGACCCTCGGCGCGGTGTTGCTGCTCGACAACTTCGGGATCGTCGCCGCCGACAACCTGTATGACTACTGGCCGGTGTTTCTGATCCTCGTCGGGGTCAGCCACTTTGTGCGACCCGAGGGTTCCCGGCGGGTGTTTGCGGGGCTTGTCTGGATTGCGATCGGCGGCATCGTGCTGCTCAGCAACCTCGCCTACATCGCCTTCGATATATGGGATCTCTGGCCCGTGGTGCTCCTCATCATCGGCGGAAGCCTGGTCTCGAAACCCTTCAGAAGGCGCCAGGTCTCGGTCGGCGAAAACGCTGGTGTCTTCGAAGCAACGGCGATTCTCGGCGGCGCCTCGCGCAGGATCGCCGCGAGCAACTTCCAAGGGGGAGACGCGACCGCCATCATGGGCGGCTGCGAAATCGATTTGCGGGACTGCGGTTCGGAGGGAGGGCCGGCAGAGATCAACACCTTCGCCTTTTGGGGTGGCGTCGAAATCCGGGTGCCCAGCGACTGGGAGGTCCAGGTCAAGGGAACCGCCATCCTCGGCGCCTACGAGGACAAGACCCGCACCTCGGAGGGGGAGGGACGAAAGGTGCTGACCATCACCGGAACCGCGATCATGGGCGGGGTGGAGATCAACAATTGAAGTGGGTTCGCCTTTGAGAGGGTGGATGAAACGTTCGAACGTTCAAACGTTAAACGTTACAACGTTGCACCGACGCGATTGAGGCCGGCGCATGCACCCGATCCTCGCCCAGCGCCGCCGCCTCGTCCTCTATCTGGTGGCGTGGCTTCCGGTGGTCGCTGCTTTGACCGTCTCGATGGTGTTGACCGGTTGGGGAAGCTGGTCCCAGTCACTTATCTTCAGCTTTCCGCTGGTGACCGTCTACGCCTTCTTGTGCCTCGCTGCCTGGTACCCCTGCCGGGCTCTGCCTCTTGGCGATGAAACCGCGTTTTCATTGGCCAGCCATATTGCGACTGCGGCGGTTTCCGCAGCCGTTTGGGTGGGAATGGCGTGGGTGCTTGCACAACCGTTCGAGCGGTCACCCATGGTCACGGGGCCAGACAGACTGACGCCGCAGCAGATGGGCCTGTTCTTCGTCCTCGGCGTGCTTTTGTACCTGCTTTCAGTCGCCATTCACTACGTGTTTGCCGCGTCCGAGGAATCGAGGGCGGCGGAGCGGCGGGCCCTCGAGGCGGAGGTTGCCGCTCGAGATGCCGAGCTCCAGGCGCTCAAGGCGCAGCTCAACCCGCACTTCCTCTTCAATAGCCTCAACTCGGTTGCCTCGTTGGCGGGGTCAGACCCCGAGCGGGCCCGCGCGATGTGCATCGAGCTCGGAGATTTCCTTCGCGGAACGCTCAACGAAAGCGGCGCCCGCCTCCGGCCGCTCAGGGAGGAGCTCGCGATGGTGCGCCGGTTTCTCAACGTCGAGGCCGTGCGTTACGGCGACCGTTTGCGCGTTAAAGAGGAGATTGCCGACAATTGTCTGAATTGCCAGGTACCGCCCCTCCTGTTGCAGCCGCTCGTGGAGAACGCTCTCAAGCACGGCATCGCGCAGCTCGTGGAAGGCGGCGATGTGCGGATCGGCGCCCGCCGTCGGGGTGATCGGCTGACCCTCTGGGTCGCCAATCGGGTGGATCCCGATTATCGACAGCCGTCGGGAGCCGGTCTCGGTCTGGCAAACGTCAGGCAGCGGCTCGCCAAGGTTTTCGCGGAGGACGCCAGACTCCGCCACGCACGATCGGGAGACTCCTATCGGGCCGAGATCGACATGCCCGTGGTCGTGGCCGGTGGCAGAAACGGTGAGAAAGGCGAAGAAAGTGAGTGACGATCTGAGGGTGGTCATCGTGGACGATGAGGAGCCGGCGCGGCGGCTCGTGCGGGATTATCTGGACCGGCTGGCGGGAGTCTCGATTGTCGCCGAATGCGGCAACGGATTCGAGGCGCTCAAGGCCGTGAGCGAGCACGAACCCGATCTGATGCTGCTCGACATCCAGATGCCGAAGCTTGACGGGTTCGAAGTGCTCGAGCTCCTCGAGAGGGATCTGCCGATCGTCTTCATCACGGCCCACGACGAGCACGCCCTCCGCGCCTTCGAGGTGCACGCGGTGGATTATGTGCTCAAACCGTTCGGATCCGAGCGTCTGGCCGAGGCGGTCGAGCGGGCCCGCGAACGGATAGGGCGCGGGGCCGTGGCCCCACCGGTCGAGGATCTGGTTGCATCGGCGCGCCCGGAGGCGGGACATCTCGAACGTATCCTGATTCGAGACGGCAGCGAGGTTCACGTGATCCCGACAGAAGCGGTGGACTATGTGGAAGCGCGGGATGACGCGGTGGCGATCCATGCCGGTGGCCTCTGCCACCTCAAGGCGCAGCGGTTGGCAAAGCTGGAGGATCGGCTCGATCCAAAGGCATTCATCCGGGTTCACCGCTCCTACATCATCAATCTCGATCGGCTTCGAAGCATCGAGCTCTATGCGAAGGACAGCCGGATAGCGATCCTTGCGGACGGCACCAAGGTGCCGGTCAGCCGATCGGGTTACTCGCGCCTGCGGGAGATGCTGTAGCCCACCCAGCCGTGGAGAGCCCGCGTCCGTGTCCGCGCCCGAATACGGTTGAGCGCTTCTTGCTTCGACGTGCGAGGTGCCACCCGTCGCATTGATCGAATCTGTCCCTTCTGAATCAAGAAACGCGCCACGGGCGAACAATGCGACGAGTGGCACCTGTGTCGTCGACGCCCCTTCGCGCACCTCAATGAGCTGACCTCACGCCCCAAGCCCCACGCCTCAGGTATAGTGTCCCGGCCGGGGAGGGCGCCTGATGGTCGACGTCTACAAGAAGCTCGCGAAGAAGCTCGACAAGCTGCCACAGGGGTATCCATCAACCGACAGCGGGGTGGAGCTCGATATCCTCCGCAAGATCTTCTCGCCCGAGGATGCCGAGATGGCTCTCCGGCTGAAACCGATCCCGGAAACCGCACGGCGCGCCGCAAAGCGGCTTGGCGTCGACGAGAAGGGACTGCGAAACACTCTCGATGGAATGGTGAGCCGGGGCCAGATCGCCTCCTTCAAAACGAACGGAAGGAGAAAGTACGCTCTGGCACCGTTCGTGGTGGGTATTTTCGAGTTTCAGGTGGCACAGATGGACCGCGAGCTGGCCGAGCTCTGCGACGCCTACTGGCCGCACTTCGCGACGGCCCTCGGGAGCACTGGGCCTTCGATGGCCCGTGTGGTACCGGTCAACCGGCGCATCGACAGCCGCGCCACGGTGCTGGCCTACGAGGACACCCGCACGATGATCGAAGGAGCCCGCTCCTTCATGGTGACGGATTGCATCTGTCGCAAGGAAAGAGCACTGATGGGCAAGACGTGCCATCACAAGCTCGAGACCTGCCTCTCGTTTTCGAAAGAGGAGGATGCCTACCAGGATTCGCCTCGTGGCGGTCGGACGATCACTCGCGAGGAGGCATTGGCGATCCTTGACGAGTCGGAGGACGAGGGCCTCGTCCACTGCACCTACAACTTCGAGCACAGCCAGATGTTCGTCTGCAACTGCTGCTCGTGTTGCTGCGGATTTTTGGGCATGCTCACCGAATACCACACGCCCCACGGTCTGGTGCGCAGCAACTGGCAAGCAGTCATCGACGAGGAGCTGTGCGCCACGTGCGGCGTCTGCGCCAACGAGCGGTGTCCGGTCGAGGCGGTGGAAGAAACCGATGGCGGGGAAAACCGGGTGATCGAAGATCGGTGTATCGGCTGTGGCGTGTGCGTGGTTTCGTGCCCGACCGAGGCGATGAACCTCGTCGAGCGGCCCGAGTCCGAACGAACGGTGCCACCCCGCAACATCGTCGATTGGAGCGTGCAGCGTATGGTCAACCGCTCGGGTCCGCTCAAGGCGATGGCTCTCCGCGGTTGGCTCGCATGGCAGACGCGGCGTTTCAACGATCAACGTGAGAATGTTTGAACCTTCGGCTTATCCGGAGATTCATCAGAATCAGTGACAGGGCCAGGTTCAGCGTCAGAAGACAGCGGCAGATTCAGTAGCCAGAGACAGCAGCCGTGACAGTCGTCAGTGGCAGGATCCGTGAACGCGCCCATTTCGGCGGTCTCTTCCCGAGAACGGATGGAGCAGCCGCCAGGTCGTTGAACGACCCGGGAGTAACTATGTCGCCGTCACCACAGGACGCTGATCCCGGCCGCTGGTCACTGCCGCTGAATCCTGCCGCTGGCGACTGTCGCTCATCCTGATTGCTGCCCCTGCCCCTATCCCTCCCCCTGTCTCGACCTCACGCACTCCCGGATCACCTGAGCGTTGAAGTCGGGTCGGCGGGTTGTGGCCGCCGACTGCACTGCTATCCTGTTGATATCGAAGTTCCGAAAGGAGAGTGACGGTGTATCTGAACTTGCTCGACAACGACGAGAAAATCGCATTCACCGAGCTGGCAGAGAAGATGATCGAGGCCGACGGTCTGGTGATCGGGCGAGAGGCGGCTGCGTTGGCGGGCCTCAAGGCTGAGATGGGCGTCGAATCCTCCGGCGGCGGCGGCGGCCGGACGGCCGAAGAGCTCGCAGGCGTCTTTCAAAACAGACGCTCGAAGGTTGCGGCTCTGCTCGAGCTGATCGGCCTTGGATACTCGGACACCAGCTTCAGCATCAACGAGGAATCGCTGATCAACACAGTTGCCAATCGGATGGGCATCTCCCCCGAAGAGCTGCACGACATCGAGGCCTGGGTGCAGGAGCATTTCAGCCTCGTTCGGCGGGCCCTGATCCTGATGCGTGAGTGACGCCGACCGGCCGAAGACCGGAGATGCTCTGATGTCCGAGAAACGTGTCGACGAGCTCATCGAAGTCTATTGGAAGGAGTGGGAGAACATTCTCGCCGATCTCGGCGACCGAGCGCACGAGCGACTCGTCGCGGCGGTCGGAGCGGTCGATTCGGTCTGGGATGACCACCTCTTCGAGCACGCCGAGACCTTCGGCGGGACCGAGATCGGGTACGCGCGTGCCCTCTCCGGTGCCGTCCTCGCGCGCCTTCTCGGCGTCGACTACGTGGCTCTCGCATCGGTCGCGGGGAGTGAGATCCCGCTCACCGGCAACGAGACCCTCGACGGGGCCCTGGCCGCGGCCCGGCAGGAAGCGCTCGATACGTTTTCCGACGAGCTGCTCGGACCGGTGAAGGTGGATTCGAGCTTGGTCTACGCCCAACCGATGCTTCTCGACAGTCCGGTGCCGATCGGAGCCGTCGTGCTGGCGACTCGGGATCGGTTGAACCGGGAGCAGAAGTGCCTGATCGACGGCTTTCTCCGCCACCTCGACACGCGAATGGACGCGGCTGAACAACTCCTCCGGCTGCGTTGGCGGAACCTTGATCTCGAGTTCGAGCTCAAAAAACTCAGGGGTGAGATCGGGGCGCCCGATCCGGTCGGACGGATCGCACGAGGGGTCATCCCGGAGGGTGTCGAGCAGTCGATGGCCGAAATTGCGAAGGCCGTTCCTTCCTTCGAGCTTTTTGGCGTGCAACTGCCCGGCGAGCACTTTTCCGATTTTTGTCGCACCTATGACTCGATTACCGATTCGTATCTCAAGATCCTCGAAAAGGCGGAGCATCTCTACCTCGACGTCCCGAGTGGCGTCGATGCCAAGGATGAGGAAAGCAAGCATGCAGCCCCTTACTCGAGGTTGCTCGAGGTCATGGGTTCGCTGCGCCCCGCGGCGCGCCTCCTTTTTCAGGTCACTGCGGACGACCTCGCACCGTGCAGCGTGGGAGGCCGCGCGCCGACATTCGCCGATCTGTCGAGGGTCGCCAGGGCTTTGACCGAGGATGAGACGACCCAACACATCCTCGAGATCATGAACGACCAGGGTGAAGAGGCCGAGCTCGACGCGCTTTCGGCCCGCAGCCACCCTTACGAGTTTCGCGCCGCGAACACCGGCGAGGTCTTCGCGCTCTTGGCCCTCCACCAGACGCTCAAAACGACGATGCCCGAGAGCTTCCGCAGCCTGAGCCGGCCCATCCTCGACGCCCTGCCGACCTACCAGGCGGCGAAGGCCTACCTCCTGTCCTATGACACCTTCGAAGACGTACCGCTCAAAGGCGTCGACCGAACCCAGTCGCCGGATGCAGAAAAGCTCCTTCTGTACCGCGAGAAAGCGCCGTCATTCGGCGTCCTGCTGGCAGCGCTGAGCAGGTAGTCGGCCGGATCTCAATCGACTTCGACCCGTTCGATGGTGCCGCGAAGCTTCCATCCGACCCGGGTGAGCAGGAAGACGGCCACCGCACCGAGCCCGGCAGCCACCCCCCACCACAGCCCCTTCGGTCCGTAGCCGAGTCGAAAGGCGAGGATCAGGCTGATCGGCAGACCGATGAACCAGAAACCGACGATGTTGACCACCAGGGGTGCGCGGGTGTCCCCGGCCCCGCGGAGCACGCCTGACGATACGACCTGGAGACCGTCAAAGATCTGGAAACAACCGGCGATCGGGATCAACAGAGCGGCCAACGCCGCCACCTCCCCGACCGACGTGTAGGCGGCGGCCAGTAGCCCTGGCGCGCCGATAAAGAGGGCCGCCATCACCGCCATGAAACCGGCCCCGATCAGCAGGCCTGCGGCGGCGGCTCGGCGGGCCTTCCCAGCGTCGCCGGCTCCGATCGCCTGACCGACCCGTACCGCGGACGCCGATGAGATGCCCAGCGGTACCATGAAGGTCAGCGAGGCGAGGTTGATGGCTACCTGGTGGGCTGCCATCTGGACGGTGCCCAAGCCACCCATGAGAAGGGCGATGGCTGCGAACGCGACCATCTCGAGCTGGAGTTGGAAACCTATCGGGACGCCGAGGCGGACCATCCGCCACAACGGCCGCAGCTTGAAGACAGCCCGATCGAGGGTGCCGAGGACCGGGTCAAGCTCCTTTCGGGCAAATATCAGCAAGAGGACGAAGAGCAGGGTTCGCGCCGCGGTGGTCGCCCAGGCCGATCCGATCGGTCCAAGTCGAGGGATAGGGCCTGCGCCGAAGACCAGGACCCAGTCGGCGACCAGGTTGAAGAGATTGACGACGACGATGGTGGTCACGATCGGACGCATCCGTCCCATAGCCTGGAGTGACTGACGGAGGACCACGAAGCCGTAGAACGGCAGCAAACCGGGTATACAGATGCGGGCGTAGGCGGCGGCGAGAGGTACCGCCTCCTGTGGCTGGCGAAGTAGGGTCAGCGCCGCCTCACCCGGGAAGAGGAGAAGGCTGGATGGCACCATCAGCGCAAACGCCAACAGGAAGCCGCGCTGCACCGATCGGCGAGCGGCGACCCAATCGTTCGCTCCCACCGCCTGGGATACGAGCGGGTCGAGGGAGAGCAGGAGCCCGATGCCGAACGACGAGACCGCCACAATCATGACGTGGCCGAGAGCCACGGCCGCCAACGCCTCGGACGACAGCCGACCGACGACCATGGTGTCGACCACCCCGAGCAGCATCATCCCGACCTGCACCACCACCACCGGCAGCGACAGACGAAACATGGCTTCGAAGTCGTCGCGGTGCGGTTTTTCAAATGCTTGGGTCACGCCATTCTCCGGCCGCGGGAGGATAACGTATCGGCTGGTTTGGAGAAAGGGAGCATAGTAGA
>CBDTWX010000052.1:0-16703 GCA_965364305.1 uncultured Thermoanaerobaculia bacterium | reverse complement strand
CCCGCCTCATGACTTTCGCCGAGGCCGTCGAAGAGATCGGACGTGCAACCGGCCGCGAGCTGGGATACCTGCAGATCCCGGTCGATGACTTCGCGCGCGGAATGCTCGAGCAGGAGGTTCCCGAGCAGGTGGTGTCGCTGACGAGGTACTTGTTCGAGACCGTCCTGGACGGCCGAAACGCCTCCACGACCGACGGCGTGCAGCGCGCCCTCGGCCGCCCGCCCCGCGACTTCGCCGAGTTCGCGCGCGAGGCGGCCGCGGCGGGCGTGTGGTCGGTCGGCGAACCGAGCGACGAACGATCGGAATCGGGCGATTGCCCCACCAACGGCTCCAACGAGCGGGTGCTGCGCCGGTTTGTCGACGAGGTCATCAACCGTGGCGACACCTCCGCACTCGACGAACTCGTCCATACCGACTACGTCTACCGCAGCCCGGGCGAGGAGCTCCACGGCCCGGAGGGCCTGGCGGCGCTGTTCGACAGCTACCGCTCCGCTTTCCCGGACCTCGCGCTGGAGATCGACGATCTGGTGGTGGCAGACGATGCCACGGTCATGGAATTCACTCTCACGGGAACCCACCGCGGGGATCTGCTCGGAATCCCGGCGACCGGTCGGCGGGTGCGGGTCAACGGCATGGTGCGCAGCAGGTTCCGAGACGGCAAGATCGCCGAGGAGTGGGAGATTCTCGACCAGCTGTCGCTCTTTGAACAGCTCGGGGCCATCGGAGGTGCCGCATGACGCCCCTACTCTTCACCTCCGCAATCGGTGCCGCGCTGGTAGCCGGGATCTTCTACGCCTTCTCCACCTTCGTGATGCAGGCCCTCGGGCGGCTGGCGCCCCGGGAAGGCATCGCGGCCATGCAGTCGATCAATATCGTGGTCATCAACCCGCTGTTCTTTCTGGCGTTCTTCGGCACCGGGGCACTCTGCGTGGCCACGATCGCCGCCTCTCTGCTTTCCGAAACCGGGGTGTCACTCGCACCGGTGCTGATCGGTGGCCTCCTATATATCGTCGGATGCATCGGGGTCACGATAGCCGGTAACGTGCCGCTGAACGAGAGGCTGGCACGGGTGAGCCCGGATGATGCCGAGGCCGAGTCGCTGTGGGACCTCTACCTTTCCCGCTGGACCCTGTGGAATCACGTGCGAACAGCGGCCTCGCTGGCCGCGGCCGCCTTCCTTGTGATCGCGACGGGGACGGCATAAGCGCGGAATCTACAGATCGAGACACGGAATTCAAATCTCTCGACGTCGTGTTGCAGACGTCGGGGGATTTTTCCGTTGGGATTCGTGACGTCCATTTTCGCCCGCAGGATGATCCAGGCCGCCGGGGAGTCGGTGGACGGTCCGGCGCTGTTGCGCTCGGTCGGGCTGGAACCGGACGAACCACTCGACGTGACGCAGATGATTTCCGCCGATGCGTACTACGGCCTCCTCGAGCGCATTGCTTCGAAAATGGAGAACGCGTTCGAGCTGCCGCTCCGAGTCGGCCCGCTGATGCGGCCGGATGATTACGGTGCCCTCGGCCTGGCCTGGAAGTCGGCGCCAACGATTCGAAGCTCGCTCGAAAGGGTCGAGCGCTACTGTCGACTCTGGACTGACAATCTGACCTACGAGATCTGCGATCGAGACGACGGGATCGACTTCATCCTGCATCGGTTCGGGGAGCGGCGGCTTGGAATGAGGCTCTCGAACGAGGCAACGCTCGCCAGCGCCACCTCGCTCATTCGCCAGACGTCATCGCCGCGCTTTCGTCCGCGAACCGTGTTTTTGAAACACGCGGCTCCCAAGTCGATCTCGGCCCACGAGCGCTATTTCGGGTGCCCCGTCCGCTACGCCTCCGGTCGCGATGCTCTGTCCATCTCGAACGAGGTGCTCGACCGTCCCAACCACCTGGCAGACGACGGGATCTCCCGCTTTCTGATTTCTCATCTCGAAGCGGAGATCGAGTCCCTCGGCAACGAGGACCCGGTGGAGACCCTGGTCGAACGGGAGATTTCCCGCTCATTGAGTGAAGGGATACCCAAGATGGCCGACGTCGCCCGACGCCTGGCCATGAGTGAGCGCACGCTCCATCGCCGGCTGTCTGAAAGGAGCGTTTCGTACAAGAGCCTGGTTGTGAAGACTCGGCGAAACGTGGCGGAGAACCTCCTCAGGAGGAGCCAGTATCCCGTGACCCAGGTGGCATTTCTGACAGGTTTCTCCGAGCAGAGCGCTTTTCACCGAGCATTCAAACGCTGGACCGGACACACTCCGACGGCGTTCCGCAGGGCGCATGGGCGCGGCTGATCGCCACATGGTGCCACCCTTCGCATTAACTCATTGTTCATGGGTGCCACATGGGTGCCACGTATCACTTTATGACCTTAGGTTGCCTAATGTGACAATGTGATACGTGGCACCGTTCGGCACCGTTCGGCACCGTTCGTTCGCACCGTTCATACGGTCCATTATTCGCAGCACCCTCGCAAGACCCTGTCACAACTTCCCAACTTCCTAATGCCTGGCACCGGTAATACGGCACCGATACGTAAAATCGTTAAATCGTTGGGCCCGGCACTAATCGCCAACACCAATGTTTCGGGCTTCCCCGGGGTGCTAAACTTGGTGCAAATGAGACCCTGGGTCATTTCTGTTCTCATCGGCGCGGTCGTCGCCCTGCATGCCTTCGGCGCCGACTCGGGATCCGAGGATGCATTCCTCAAAGGCAGCCTTTCCGTAGAAATGCACGGCCCTGGAGCCGCCCCTTTCGGCATTGCCTCGGCTATTCTGGGCAGCACATCCATGGCTTACAACCTGGGCCGCCTGCAACAGATGGACTTCGAGCCGCGCTCGCTCTTCGATGCCGACGAGGCGTATGCCGGTGATCTGGATTTCACGCTTCGGCCGATCTCCCGTAATCGCTGGGAGCTCGAGGAGCTGATCTTTCGCTACACCTTCAGAGATCAGACGCGGCTCGATTACGACGCGCAGGCGCGAATGTGGGACTCCATGAGCGACATGGGAGACGTCCGCTACGCGGACGGTGCCTGGCAAGGTCCGCCCGGATGGAACCCGGCATTCGAACCGAAGATCGATCTGAGGCTCTTCAGGGCGGAGACCGCCGCCAAGTGTGACGACCCTGAGGCCCTAGGTCTTCTGGCCCGGGCTCGGCAGATCGTGAGCGACACAACGAGCTGGACCACCTGCTACGAGTTGCAGGTGACGGTCGCACATCCCATGCGGCCCACCGGCACATCCCGCTGGGAGAGCCCGATCGGTGCAGTGGCGATCGAAGCTGCCGACGGCAAGCTCAGTTTTCAGGGCGAGGGTGGAGCTCTCGACCCAAGGGATCTACCGATACCGCCGAACGCTCCCCGCGAGGCAGTCGAAAGCATGAAGACATTTCAGGCCATGTACGAGGCGGTGGAGCTTTTCCTCGAAAGCGGCCTGCCGACCCTCGACTCGGATCTCGACATGACCTGGGAGCGGACATTTCGGGGGCCGGTGGCGGGCGGAGTCCGAGACAGCCTGATCTACGCAATCCTGACCGGTGCAACGGTGATCGAGCGATACGACGTACCGCTGGTCGACCTTGTGGTGGAGAAGGTCGACGAAACCTGGCAGCCGAAGGAAAAGGGCGACGCGCCCCCGGTCGAGGTGCGGGTCAAACCACGATCTCCCGAGTCCGAACCGGTGCCGCTCCGATTCACGATCTTCGAAGTGACTCGTGAGAGGGGAACCTGCCTCAACAGTCAGGACGAAGGCACCGATCTGGATCTCTGGGTCTCGACCGCCGGCAATGGAAAGTTCCAGGCCCCCGAGAAGCGAGACGACGGATGGGTCGTGGAGACGCGCGCGCCAGAAAAAGAGGTGGCGCTCGAGGTCGAGTCGCTGGATTTCGGCGCCTGGGGGCGGGTGAAGGTGGAGGGAAAATTCGGAGATCGGTGGATTCCGTTGGAGATCGAAGGCTCGGACAAGGAATACACGACGATTCCTCGCGACGAGCGAGGTGACAGGGAGAACCAGGTTTGGGATCGGTGGGAAGAACGAATGGCGGTGGAGGCCGGCGCCGACGGGTCGGAGGATCTCGATGTCGTTCCGGGGTCGGACTATGCCGGCGACGGTCTGAGCCTGTACGAGGAGTATCGGGGGTTCTTCGTCTTTGGCGAGCACCTGCGAACGGACCCGGAGCGAAAGACGGTCCTGATCCACGTCCAGCGGGGCAGTGGACTCTACGACTTCGCCAAGGCGGTGGCAGGACCGACTGACCTCGAGGTGCAAGTCATTCGAGCCGAGGAGTTTCGTGGCATCAATCGACGGGTCGTGAACCCGAACCGCGGTCTGCACACACTGACCGACCAGCACGGTCTGTACCTGAAGAATGAACACCTCGAGGAGGGGACGAAGGGAATAGCCGAACCCTTCGGTTGCATCGGAGAGTCTCCCGGCTGTTGGGAGGTCGTCAAGGTGGACCGAAGCAAGTTCCTGCAGTGCCCAAACCCGCAATGGGACGCATGCGGGTTTCAACAGCGGTGCCGGGAGAGGCGCCAAGTCGACCAACGAGACCTCCAGGAGACGGTCACGCACGAAATCCTCCATGCCCTCGGGGCACAGCATCATGGGGACAACGACCCTCGGAAAACAGCTCTGTGCCTTGACGTTGATGTCGTCGACGACTGCGGAGTGTCGAATTATTATCCGCCGCCCTGCGACGATTCGGGAGACGCGATCCAGGCCTACGTGGCCCATCCGGGCGGCGAGCATGCGGGCGACCAGCGGTGCGTCATGGCCTATGACTCAGCCGACGTTTTCAAGGTGCGCAGTCCCGGAGGGCTCGTCTGGGCCACCAAGCCGGGAAGCCGCTTCCTCCGAGAGTACGAGCATGCCCCCACGTACCTGCAAATCTGCACTCAGGCGACCGGCACCCTCTTCAATCAGGGTGACGGGGTCGGTGACGCCATCAGGGGTCGGTGCCGGAACCAGATCCGCGTGAGCGACCAGCGATGAGTTCCCGGGCTCGTCTCTTCGTCTGTTTTCTCGTGGGAGCATTGATCCTGCTGATAGTCGTTGCCGCCCTCTGGTTTGTCGTCCGTGGGCAGGGCGGAACGATCGACGCTCCCGTTGAACCCAAGGACGAGCGAACCGTGGAAAGAGTCATCCTCGGATTGGCGCCGATCGGCGAAGCCCTCGCCGCTACGGACGTCCCGCTCTTTTTGCAGCTCGACCTGAGAGCGCACCCTTCCAGGGGGGCTGCGCCGCCCCCTGATCTGATCTTTGGGAGCGAGACCAAGCCATGGTGGATCGGAATCCAGTTGATCCTCGATCCTGGGACTCGGGACGAGCGCAACCTGGCGTTCGATGTCCTCCGGCCTCGAGACCCAGTGCGGATCGACCTCGCCAGAGGGAGTGCCTATCTCGCCGTCGCCCTAGCTCCGGACACTCTTGTGGAAGGACCTCACGCTCTTGCGGCACGTTTCGAGTGGGCGGGCAAGGTCGTCGCCCGATCGAACAAATGTGAAGTCGATGTGGGCGCGGCGAGCATTCCGCAGGTCGGGAGGTCGCTGCTCCTCGCCCGCTACTATCTGGAGATGGAGCAGCCCGAAAAGGTGCTCGAGAGCCTCGATCTGATCTCGGACCGGGAAACAACACACCCTGACGTCTTCGGGCTTCGCGGTGAAGCTCTTGAGATGCAAGGCGACCTCCACGGTGCTCTGGAGGCCTACAATCGCGCAATCGAGCTCATCGCCCTTCGCCCCGAAAAGCCGGCCGAGCCCCCAACCTACTACCTTCACCGACGTCGAGAGCTGATGGGCATCCCCGCACAGAGGCGGCAGCCGTGAACGAGAAGGCCCCGCCACCGCCGAAGCGGCGCCGCGGGGGGCGCTGCTGTCTCCTCGGCTGCTGCGGCTGTTTGACGCTGCTGATCCTCTTTGGTGCAGCTACCTGGGTCGGCTACGCGCGTTACGGCTCACCCTGGATCGAGGCGCAGGTGTCCCGCCTCACCGAACACTTTCCGGCCCTGGCGGCGGTTGTGCGGCTCAAGGACAGCCTGCCGTTGCAGGGGGTGACGCTCACCGGCGGTGAGATGGGCAGCAGGGATGCCGCCGACTTCCCCGAAGACATCTGGTTGCCGCCTGGGGCCGTGGATCGCGCTTTCAACATCGGGGAGCGCTCGGCCCTGGCGGCACTGACGCTGCCGCATGACGACGCCTCGAAACTGGCGAGTGCGATCCGCGCCGAAATGGAGGCTCGTAGATGGCGACGGACGCCAGTCCGAGACCCTCACGACGGTGTGGCGCTGCTTTTCGAAAAAGACGATCGGAGCGTTTCGTATTTTCTCTACTCCCGCGGAGGTCGGCTGCAGGTCGTCGTCAAGAGCCTCGGCGATCCCGGGCCTTGAGAATCCTCCTCACCATGGGTGCCAGGCCCAACGATTTAACGATTCTGCTATATGGGTGCCACCCCTAGCGTTCACTGCATTGTTGGATCCTGGGATTGAAGCGCTAGTATCAATGTGTCCCGTCCGCGCATGGGAGCAATCTCATGCCACAACACCCTCGCCTTTTCATTCCTGGAGCCACATACCACGTCTATTTCCGCGTCGCGCGCGGCGAGTTCGTTTTCAACGATCCGCTTGAGGCGGAGGAGTTCGTCTCGGCCGTCCGAGAGGTGCGCGACCTCCATGGATGGCACATCTTCGCCTGGACCTTGATGGTGGATCAGGCAGGTCGCCGAGTTGCGATGAATTGATCGAGGAATCCGTGAGCTCCCGTGGTGGAAAGACATGGACAACCTGGACGAGATCGCTTCTCCACAACGTCACCCGAACAACGATTGCGCGCTGGATATATCTCGGGCTGCGTGAGCAGCGGGAGGATCAATCCTTTCGCGAGCTTATCGACACCATTGATCGCCGGATTTCACGGTCCGTGCGCAACAATCTAACAACGCTCTGAATGCTTAGGGTGGCACCTATCGGTTTCGGGAGCCCGGCGAGGATGCTACAATCTGGCCCCGGGCGAAGACGACCCTCGCTCCCCCTTTCAGTGCATCTATGGAGGATTGGCATGCCGTACAAGGAGATCGTGACCGCGCGAGTCGTTTCGAGGCAGAACCACCAGCCGGTTTCCGGTGCAACCGTGCGGGTCTACGACAAGGACCTCGTCTTGGACGACTTCCTCGGAGAGGCCACCACCGATGCGGATGGACACTTCAGCGTCACCTTTAGCTCGGACGACTTCCAGGGCCACGTCACCGGTTTCGAGGCGCGGCCCGACATCTTCGTCAAGGTCACCAACCCCGCCACCGGCAAGACCACCAAGAGCAAGGTCTTCGAAGAACTCACCGGCTCTCTGACCAGGAATGACGCAGAGGAAATCATGAACCTCGGCGATATCGAGGTGGACTGAACCCTTCCTTCCTGCCGCATCACGGGGGTGCCGCGTATCACTTTGTGACTTTACGGACCCTTTTCAAAAATTGTAATCGTGGCACCCTCACGTTAGCGCACGAACCGCTCATAAGAGAGCGCACCTACGAATACGCCAACGGCACCCACGAGGCCGATTAGCAGACCCACGTGCAGGATGCCGGCGAACTCGATAATCGGAATAAACAGGTGAAACTGGGTCCAGCAGTGACCGAAGATACCGAAGGCGAAGAAGGCGACCCGCGCCCACGTTTTTTCGAAGGGCAGCCAATCACGCAGGATCGCGTACATCCCTCCGGCCCAGAGCCCGACCGCCGCGAGGAGCGCAAACTGCAGCGGGTTCGCCGGTACGAGCAGTAGGCTCCACGCCGGGCCGACGAGTCCGGCGAGGAGCGTGGTTCCCAGGGCATGAATCACCACGAATCCAAGAGTCACCAGGAGAACGGCCAGCCAGGGTTTCGGTATCCGATGCCCCGAGCCAGGGACATCCCGCCCCACCGCCAGGCCGATCAGCAATCCGGCGATCGTCAGCGGAATGGAGTCCACAGCGATGTTCTTGAGCTCTTCGCGAAGCGTCGTCCCCAGAAAGATCCAACCGCTGAGAAATCCGAGTGCCCATACGCCGCCGATTGACGCTCCGAACACCAGTCCCTTGGCGGCGCCGCGTCCCGGCCAGCGCGCCTGCACAGCCTTGAAGAACACCGCGATCAGGACGACAGCCACCGTACCGTAGAGCGCCATCACGAGCTTGCGGACCCCGGCGGTTACGACCCAGCTGCGCTCGAGATCGCGTACGAGGCTCTCTGGCGGAAAGTAGTCGAGGCTGGGGAACAGAAGCCGAATCAAACCCCAACCGGTCATTGTCACGATAATCGCAGTACCGGCGCGCAGAATGTCACGCTGTGTCCACATGGTCTGCCTGCCCCTTCCCGCGGTGGTTGATGGGTGCCAAGATCCCTGCCCACATTGTTGCCACGTTCACAATCACACAACCGTTGAGATGTGCATCGGTGCCCATCGGTGCCATGCCCATCGGTGCCAGCTCCGCAGTTCCGTCGTCGTTTCCCGTCACCGCGGATCTGCGGACCCGGCACTCGAGGGACTCTTCAGGATGACGAGAGGCGGTTTTTCCGATGTCGCAGAATTCTCCTCAAACCGAGGGTAGCAAACACGATGGCGGCAATACCGATGCCGGCTTTCGCCGCCATCACGACAGCGGGGCCTCTCAGACCGTACAGGTGCTCGGCGAGACCGGTGCCTGCGGCAAGCGCGAGAGCCGCACCAGTCAGCAGCTGGAGGCCGCCGATGTACGGATGGTCGGCGCCTCGAAAGGCTGCAACGATGATCGCAAGGGCGGCGATCCAGAGACCGGTTTTGACGGTCTCTTGTGTGCGGTGCCAGCGAGCGCTGCGCGCGAAGAGTACGTCGGTGCCGGAAATCGAGTACACCTCCGAGAGGGCTGAGTGCACGTCGTCGCCGTCGAAAATTTCGGCGTAGAACGATTGCAGCTTGCGGATGCCGTAACGCTGGGCGAGATAGAAAAACAGCTCCTGGAACTCCTGGTAGCCCTTGCTGAGACCCGAGTGGGGATCCGCAGCAAGATAGGTCGCCGTGCCCTCGTGGAACCAGGTCGGGTACGCTCCCCGATCGGAATACGCGGGCACGTCGAGTGCAGAGTTGGTGCGAACGTGGACAAGCTCGTGGCGGAACGTGTTGACCAGGTTGGCGAACGATTCGCGCTGCCATCGTCGGATGGTGTCGTCGAAATCAATCGAGGGGTTGAATGAGGCCGATCGCCGAAGCTCGCGGACACGCTGCTCGCCCACGTACGAAAGCGGGAGCACGACATACCGGCAGTAGTAGGTCACCCCACCCACCTGCGACATTCTGTCGCTCGAGGCGCGGTCGAGATCGGCAAAAGCATCGACACTGTCCACGAGCCTGCAGTACGCCAGCCCTGGTGTTTCGGGGTAGTTGAATCGGGCCAACCGCTCCTCGACAACACGCTGCTGACGCGGCACCTCCTCGAGAAATCTCTCGATCGTCCGCCGCTGCGGGTCGTTGCCGAGGAACGCGGCCGGGTACGTGACGAGGAAGTCCTCCACGACCGCCCTGTTGATTTCAGAAGAGGCATGCCGACCACCCACATCACCCGCTGCCAGCGTGAGGTCAACAAAGAACCGCAGCGCCGGATCGCTGCTGTTGTCGAGCCCGCCAAGATTGCTTCTGGCTGCAGCAACTGCCTCCCCCACCGAGTCGAATTCCGGGTTCTCCCAATTCTCCTCGGATGCCCGAGCGCCGACCGTCCAGGCGAGCGCGATCACCGCGACGAAAAACGACCGCGCCCTCACGAATCCGCCGATAACAGCGAAGCCTGATTCTCATGGCGACCGACACGAGTTCTGCCGTGGTCATCGGGTTGATCAGCGACCGCCCGCAAGAGAACCGCCGCCAACAGAACCGCACCAAAAACGACAAGGACGGTCTTGACGCCCATGACGAGGGCGTCTCGCTCAGCCGGTTCGGGTCGGTTTCGGAAGACGGAGCGCCGTTTGACGGCCACCGCTACTGCGACTGCCACCAGCAGTAGTATGCCTCGTGCCAACCACGCACCACCTGTCAAAAGATCGAGCCCGGCAGCGGCCAGTGCGACCGCGCCGGAGGGCAATGCCGTCTTCCACGGCGACCACCCGCTCATTTGCAGCACGCCGAGGACGGCTCCGACGAGAACCGCGGCGATGATCACGAAAAGCCCCTGCCCGAGTTCGGCCGCGAACTCCGGCGATGCCGCGAGAATCAGCAGATCTCGAAGGTCGGGCGCGGTCCCGGATGCCAGAGCGTCGCGATAGGGCGACGCGGCGATGACGCGGGGAAGATTGTTGAGGTGGATGACGCAGGCAGCCCCACCGACAAACGCTACCGAATAGACGATGCCGTCGAAGCGCTCATCCATTTCGGGCTGGCGGCGGAGTTGGAACGGCAGAAAGATCGCTGCGCCAACCACGGTCAACACAACCCACGGCCCCGACCACGAGAGGTCACCAATCACGGCAGCGGCGGCGAGGAGCAGCGCGAGCTGAGCTCCCAGCCCGAACAGAAAGTAGTTCTGGATCAGCTCGATGGGCTCGCGCTCGTAGCGATCCGCGACGTACACGAACCCAAGCAACAGTGAGCTCAGTAGGCCGGCAAAGGACGCAATATATATCTCCACGAGGAGCGATGGTAGTGAGCCGGCCGTGCCGTGTCGAGCAATTTGCCCGCTGCATGGGCATGGGAGCCACCTATCACTTTATGACTTGAGGGGTCGTGAGGTGTTGGATTCTGGTGTCGAGGTCGTCGAGATGTGCTCTGTAGCCGGGTTCGTCGAGTAACCTGCGATCAGCTCTGCCGAGCCATCGGCTTATGGGTACCACGTTCACCATTGCACCATTGTTGCGTTGTGATGAGCATGGGTGGCGCATGCGTGAACTCGCTGGGCGAAGCGCCGGTCACGACGAGTCAGCCATCGTACAATCCTCGGATGCAAGTTCCAGAAAAGATGAGAGCGGTGGTGGTTTCGCTTCCCGGTGGTCCGGAAGTTCTCGAGCAGGTGGAGCTCCCGGTGCCGAAGCCGATCGAAGGCGAGGTTGCGATCGAGATTCGCGCATTTGGCCTCAACCGCGCCGAGATCTTTACGCGCCGGGGTGACTCGGGCCCGGCAGTGGTCTTTCCGCGCGTCATCGGCATCGAGTGCGTCGGCACGGTGGTCGCGGCCCCGGGAACCGACCTCGAGCCCGGTCAAACGGTCGCCGCGATGATGGGCGGTATGGGGCGCGCCTTCGACGGCAGTTACGCCGAGTACACCCGAGTACCCCGCCAATCGGTCTTCCCAATCGAGACCTCGCTCGACTGGGCGACGCTCGGGGCCCTGCCCGAGATGTTCCAAACCTGCAACGGCTCGTTGACCACGGGCTTGCGTGTCGAGAAGGGCCAGACCTTGCTGATCAGAGGCGGCACCTCGTCCATCGGCATGACCTCGGCGGTGCTGGCGAAAAACCGGGGACTGCGGGTTCTTTCGACCACCCGCAACCCGGCCAAGGTCGATGCGCTGAAAGCAGTAGGCGTCGATGACGTGGTCGTCGATCCCGGAGGCTCGCTGGTCGATGCCGTGCATCGCATCGTCCCCAATGGAGTTGATCGGGTCCTCGATCTGATCGGCGCGCCGACCCTCAGCGACTCACTCCGCTGTGCGGCTCCTGGAGGCATCGTCTGCATGACCGGGATGCTGAGCGGCGTCTGGATCTGGAAGAGCTTCGATCCTTTTGTCGATCTGCCGAATGGCGTCTGCTTGACATCCTACAGCGGCGGCTCGGAGGACGTCACCACACCTGAACTCCAAGCCTACGTGGACGCCGTCGCCAATGGCGATGCACCAGCCAACCTTGACCGGACGTTCACCCTCGGCGAGCTGCAGGAGGCTCACCGTTACATGGAGGCCAACAAAGCGCGCGGCAAGGTCGTGGTTGTCGTCTGAGCCGACACTGCCGCCTCCGCGGATGGATGGCACCATTGCAGAGCGCTGCATGGGTACCACGGATCACTTTATGACTTTCGGGGTCGTGAGGTGTTGGATTCTGGTGTCGAGGTCGTCGAGATGTGCTCTTCAGGGTACCAGGTCCGGGGATCTTGGTAGGTTGAATTTCCGGCACAAGGCCAGGTCACAACCCTAGAACCCCGAACCCGGCACCCATTAATGTCGCAATGCGATGCGTGGCACCCCAGGGAACTGTCGAATTGTCAGGGGCTGCGTGAGATCCATGGGTGCCACGAATTCGTTACGGGGTACCCCTCATGTAGCCTACATCCCGGCCTGGTCGATGCACTTGCGCCGCCACGAAGAGTCAGGGCTGATCATGGCGCAAAGCGAAGCATTTCCGGTCGCGACCGCCTTCTGATAGAAACACAGGTCGATGGCCTCGCGATCACCGCGTGACGTGCAGTCGACCCCACCACTGTCGTCGGTACTTTGGGTTGTTTGCGTCCGACAGTAGCCGTCAAGACAATCTCCCTCTTCGCAGATTTGGTTGTCGCAGCATCGGCGATCACGTTTTCCGCACGGCCAGCACTTGCCGAGCGCACAGACAAGAGACGGGTCATCACGGCACGCGGGTTTGCTGGTGCAGCATGGTTTTCCCAGAAAGCCGCACCACTCTCTGGCTTTTCGGTCGAAGTCTGCGGTCGCATCGACCAGTCGTTTATAGGAGGGGCTGGTGTAGTAGTTGCGGATGATGTCGTCTCCCTGCAGGGATCTTCCCTGCCAACCGTCGACAGCAAACACTCGTTCCGTATAGGCTCGCAGGTTGTTCGGGTCGGCCTCGTCCTCAAGACCCCAGAGCACGAATCGATGGTCCGGACGGTTGATGATCCGGACGTCGTCGAATCCGGCGGTTTTCAGAATGTAGTAGGTGACGGCAGTGTTCTCGGCGCACTGACCATAACGGTGTTCCCAAGCCCATTTCGCCGCTACGTCATAGCTCTGCTCCGCGCCGCCCTGCTTCCGCCACTGGTTGAAGGCCAGGTCCTTGTCCGACCGACCGGCAAGCTCCAGGGGAATTACGTGTTTCCAGTGCGCGAAAACCCTTTCCGGGGAGTTGGCGTTCTGGATTCTGCCGTCGACCACGGAGGTGACCCAGGCACTTATTTCCGCGCGTGAGGCGCCGCCCCGCCGCATGTCCTGCACCTTGGCGACAGCGCCGTCGAGGGTCATTGGTTGACTGGTGTCGATGGCCGCCACGGGTAGAGCAGCTCCGAGCATCAAGATAGTAAATAATCGTTGAACCATCATCTCAGGAGCCCTCAACCAGTTTGAGGTATGCCGTGACCAGGCTGCCTTCGCAGAAATCCACGAGACTCTTGGAGCTGTCATCCAGTGGCAGCCTGCAGGTCATATCCATTCCGGACAGGCCGAGACCGTGCTCGTCGGCGATGACCGTCTGGTGGAAATGGCAGCGGCCATTTTCAAGCCCAAAGACCTCGACTCTCACCTCGACCCCGGTCTCGACGCCGAGAGACGTGTTCATGATTCTGGGCGTGCAACTGGAAAATGAAGAGGTCTCGTCGAAGGGCTCGTAATCATCGAGCCGACCTGTCTCATCGCCCAAGGTCTCTCCGGCGGGAACTCTGTCACGAATCCCCATTTCACCAGCGTCGCCAACCGCGACGACGCGCTCGGCGCCAACCCCGACGCCGTATTGGTTGCGGCCGCTCAGCCGGCGGCCGTCAGCCGAGATTTCCACGCTGTCGACGAACTGGGGCGGTTGACCTGGCCGCGCCCACCGAATCTCAAAGCGGCCAGCTGCGTCGAGGCAAGTCCACCCAGCGGAAAAACCGTTGCTCGCCGTGCAGATCCCATCCTGCATGCAGATGATGGTCGCACCGTTGTGCCATCGCCAAGTTCCGATCAAGCTGGTGCAACCGGCGCCTTGGCCACTCGCCGGCCGCACTCGGGTCGCCGTGACTCCTCCACCAAACTGGTTTCGACCAGCCAATCGACCACCGCCGGCGAGAAGATCGACGGTGTCCGTGTACTGCGGCGCCTGACCCGGTCGTGCCCAACGAATCTCGACCCGGCCCGCGGTATCGAGACATTGCCATCGCCCTTCAAACCCGTTGCTCGCGGTACACGAGCCGTCGACGAAACAGCGGACCTCTGCACCGTTCATCCATAGCCAGGTGCCGACGATCGCTTCACACTCGGTGTTCGATCCCTCTGATCCGGCCGCCCTTTCGGTGAGGTCGCTGGCGATGCAGAGCTGAAATGGCAGAATTGTGAAAAAGACGACCGCCAACAAAACTCTACCCATGGTCCATTTCATGACGGTCTCCCTCGAGCGTCGGAGCGCATTGTGCCGGCCAAACATCCATGCATGATGAGACCCTCGCTATTCTATAACGACACGCATGGATACAACGTTTCACATCGGTGCCGGGCTTGAAACATCGGTGCCGGGCTTAAAGAAGTTGGGAAGGATACTTGATTCTGGCCTATGCCAAGGCGGGTCAGTGTCCAGACGGGGCGTCTAGGACGCCATCGATCAGGGACTGGTGAAGTTGGTGGGAGGCGACGAGGGGTCAGCGGTAGATTGGTGACGAGACTGTCTTCATGACGAGATGTGACCGACAATCAACTTCCCAACTTCTTCATGCCTGGCACTAATCCCGCCTCCACGACACCTGCATCACGTAGTCGGAGAATGGTGTCACGTGCCGCTCCCTGGACCCATCGGGATTCATGATATATAGGCCCACAGTGTCATCCCGGAACGAGTTGAAGATGATCTTCGAGCCGTCAGGAGACCATTTCGGCCGCCAATCGTCATGATCGTTGAAGGTGAGTCGTTCGGCGCCGGAGCCGTCGGCATTCATGACCCAGATCTGGTGGTGCTTCTCCTCGCCGGACATGTACGCGATCTTCTCGCCATCTGGCGACCATGAGGGCCACATGTCGTCCACCTCGTTCTCGGTCAACAACGGGTACCAGGTCCGCAGTTCCGAAGTTATGAGTTCGTAACTACAGAACTGCGGACCTGGCACGGATGGTGTATGCCGACCATCCTGCACCGATGTCCCCCACCGAAAAGGTCAGATTGTGATTCGTGGTGAGGTCGGGAGTTCCGCAGTTACTTCTCCTGGTCTATCTGTCGGCAGTCGATAACTACGGAACTGCGGACCCGGCACGCGTTGGGACTACTGTGTGAGCCGACCAATCAAAGTCACCAGACTCGAAGCCGTCTATGAATACCTCGTCCGGATCGTACTCATAGGCGCCACAGTCGCAGACGGCCGCGGGACTACCCGCTCCATCACCGTCAATGGGACGTGGTCTCCCTCGCTGATCGGTGCCCGGACACAGCAAGTTCGTCGCACCGTCAATGGCGGGGCTGCCCGGTAGGAGCGTGCTGCTGAAGACCAGACCACCCTGATAACCTTCGAATCCGAGCATTGGGTCTGAGGTGCCATGGTCGGTCGGATCAGACAGCAAACAACAGTTTGGGGGACTCTGCAGGTTGCCGCCGAGGCTGTTGATTGTGCCCCCGGGCGCGAGACCGCAGCCTCCTACGATGAGGTTGTTGAGCAAGTTGGTGATCCCTGTAGAGTCGGTGAAAATCGAATCTGTCTCCCCGGTATTACAGGTGTTGTCGTATAACGTGACATTTGTCAAATCAAGCGTGCCGCTGTTGTAAATCGCTCCCCCGATGTCGTTGAAAATTTCGTTGCGTGCGAACAGGCAGTTCGTTGCGTTCACCGATCCGCTGTTCAGGATCCCCCGGCCGGCGTTGTTGGTGAAGGTAGACCTGGTCAAGATAACGGTGTTGGTGTTGTATATGCCGCCGCCTTCGAGTGCTCTGTTGCTGCCAATAAGCGAGTCAGTCACCACTAGGGTACCGTTGTTGTAAATGCCTCCGCCTTTTTCCGAGATGTTGCTAAACACCTTCGAGCCGTTCCTCATTTCCAGCCACGCGGAGGACGAGTTGAAGATACCGCCACCGAACTGGTCGGCATCGTTGTCGCCAACATAGGTGGCGTCGAGGGTCAGGATGCCCTGGTTATATATAGCGCCGCCGATCGTGGCGGGTGGCCCCCCATCTCCTCCGGTGAGCCAAAGGCCGCGAATCGTCACTGTCACTCCTGAAGCTACTTCGAAGATGCGGTGGTTGCCCGACATGCCGGACGCATCGATTCGAGTGGAGCTCGCGCTGGGTCCATGGATCAGCACGTTCCCCGTGATGTCCAAATCTCCTTCCTCTGCGCCTCCATATCCGTTGATTGTCAGGTTGTATATCAAAGGGAATACCAACCAGATCTCGTCATCCCCAGCGTTTGCGTTGGCATTCATCAGCGCGCCGCGCAGCGAGCAGTCCCCGTGCCCAAACAGCGTGCACGCCCTCAACGAAGGATCGTCGTCGGTGGTGTCGACCAGATAGGTGTTGGCCCAGGTTGGGGTTGATAGGCAGCCGAGCAAAATGGCTGTGACGAGACTCAACAGTTGGTTGTCCTTGCCGTTCATCGAATTCCTCTTTCTGTCAAAACCGGTATCAATGAAGATGATGAATATTGAGTTACCGACCACCCTGGCCGATCTGTCGTCCCCAGCTGTTTTCGACAGAGGCCCCTTCTCTCGGACGCAGCAGGTTGGTTGGAACTGCCAAAATTCCCTTTCCGACGCTCTTGTCTCAACCTAGAAACGTCTGCTGCCGGTAAAAGCGCACAGGAAAGAGCATGATGGGTGCCACGTACACACTTCCACACTTGTTG
>CBDTWX010000051.1:0-16771 GCA_965364305.1 uncultured Thermoanaerobaculia bacterium | reverse complement strand
GATAGCGTGGACCGGCGAGGAGTACGTGGCTGCCGGATATCAGTTCATCGCCGTGCGCGAGGACGGCCAGACCTGGAGTTTCACGGAGATGGCAGCCGAAGCATTCACCGATACAGTCCGAGCCGCTGATCACTGTCGCTGGCCCTGAATGCTGTCGCTGCCGCTGTCAAGTGCCGCCGAATTCAACGCTGTCGCTGTCGCTTTTCCCGGCTCGATGTGGCAGCCTTTTCTCTGGGGAGGGGTCGACACGCCGACCACCGAACGTGTTCGTCACGGGTCAAAAGTGATACAGAACACCGAACGTCTGCCGGGATTTCAGCCGATTGCGCCCGATCATTGACGGACATCGGATAGAATCATTGGGTTTGATGCGCGAAACAGAATCTTCTGGAGAGTGAGGTTTCGCGACTGGAGACCGATTGGGGGTTGAAATGCGATATGGCAAGTTCCCGCTGTTCGTGGTGATGATGGTGGTCGTCTCGACGGGAGTGGCAGCGGCCGCCGAGATTTCCTTGAAACAGGTGACGTTCCCGGAACGGAACCAGGTCGAGATTTCCTTCACGCGCGATGCCCGCGCACCCGAGGCGACCTTGAACGCAGACGTCCAATACCGTGAAGGTCAGGCCAAGATCGACCTCAAGTTCAAGGAAATGAAACCTGCGGTCCTTTTTGGTGGCGACGTCACCTGCTACGTACTCTGGGCCGCAGCGCTCGACGGCACGGTGGAAAACCTCGGTGAGCTCTGGGTCCGTGACGATTCTGAAACGCTGCTCTACTCCACCGGTCTCAAATCGTTCGCGATGATGGTGACCGCGGAATCTCATCCACTCGTGGACCAACCGTCGGACCTGGTCATGTTCATCTCGAGATCCTCGCCCGAAAAGAAGGCGGTGACGGAACCGTTCACTTTTTCCGATTTCGCCCCGACACCCAGGATCGAGTTTCCATCGGTGGCGAAGGTGATCTGGGATCGCGACCAGAATTTGGATCTGAGGCAAGCCGAAACGGCGTACGAATTGGCCGTCGAAGCAGGCGCCGCCCAATACTCGGCCAGCCTGATCAGCAGGGCCGGCACGACCCTGGCACAGGCGAGAAGCTTTGCCGCCCAGAGCAAAACCAAGAAGGCTGTCGACTACAGCCGGCGAACGGCGACACTCGCCGCACAGGCCATGCAGATGACGGCCCAGCAAAAAGAAGCTGAGGCCCTCGCCGCTGAGATCGCACGCCGGCAGGCCGAGACGAAGGCGCTCGAAGATCGGGCAAAAGCAGCAGAAGATGGTGCGATCGCAGCGAAGCTGTCTTTGGCCGAGGCGAACCAGTCGATCGCGGAAGCCAATCTGGCGATCGAGCAGGCGCGAACTCAGCGAGTTGCCGCAGAGGCAGCGGTTCTCGCCGCCCAGCAAGAGCTGAGCCGGATCCAGTCGGAAAAGGCAGAGCTCCAGTCAACGGTTGAGGCGCTCGACAGCCAAGCTCGTGCCCTCGAGGACAAGGCAAACACCCTCGAAGATCAGGCACGTGCCCTCGAAGAAGAAAAGGCCAGGCTTTCGGCTCGGCTCGCAGGAGCGCTGTCACAGGTTTCGGACACCCGTTCATCGGCCAGAGGAACGATCGTCAACCTGCCCGACATCCTGTTCGACCTCAACGAGGCGACGCTCAAAACCGAAGCCAGGATCGTGCTCGCCAAACTTGCCGGAATTCTGCTGATCATGCCCGAGCTCAACCTGCGGATAGAAGGTCACACCGACTCGACCGGAAGCAGGGAGCACAACCAGCGTCTGTCGGAGCGCCGGGCAATGTCGGTGCGCGACTTTCTCGCCCAGCAAGGGATCGCAGCGCAGCGCGCGGTGGCGGTCGGCTACGGGTTTGATCGGCCGGTGGCCGATAACTCGACGCGCGAGGGACGAGCCAGGAACCGCCGTGTGGATATCGTCGTCGCCGAGGGCGTCATAGCGGAGGAGGCTGCGCCGACTCAGTAGTCACTCGTACTGCCAGGACTGGAATCGCGAATTCCTAATCCCTAATTCCCAATTCGGCCGGGTGGGAGGAGCGGTCGTATTTGGTATAGTCCGCCCGCGGGTATGGAAACGGCGAAAATGACTGAAGAACCTGTAGACTCGGGATCCACTCGACTCGACTCCGTTCTCGGGTGGCTCACGGTGGTGCTTGCCTTCTCGCTCCCCCTGTATCGCCCATGGGTCACGCTCGCCACCACCCTGCTGCTCGCGTTTTGGTTGTTTGGTCCCGGGCTGAGTCGCCGTTGCGCCAAGCTCCGTCACCACCGACTGACCCATGCAGTGCTGGTTTTTGTGGCCCTCAACATGGTGTCTCTGCTGTGGACAAGCGATCTCCAATCCGGGCTCAGATACCTCACGAAATTTCGCTATCTTTTGCTCATCCCGGTGCTGGCGACTTCGATCCGGCCGGTTTGTCGCCGTCACGCCGTCAACATTTTTTTTCTCGCCACAGGCGTTTCGGTGATTCTGTCGTTCGCCGTGCTGGGTGGTTTGCTCACACTCGGCGGCGCTCATCCCGGCAACCCTTCGCCCACCATGGCCCACCTCGACTTCAGCCTCCTGCTCGCGTTGGCGGCGCTTCTGATCTTGACGCGAGTCCTCTACGTCGGGATGGAGGCACGATACCGCCTTGTGTACGCGGGCGCCTTCCTGCTCGTGACGGCGGGTTTGGTTGTCAATATCGGTCGCAGCGGGCAGCTCGCGTTTATCGGGGGCTTGGTTCTTCTTTTGATCCATTGGATGCGGGGCCGAACTCTGCACGCCGTCGCGGGTGTCCTTGCTGCTGTCATCGTCACCCTGGTCTTTGCGTGGTGGGCTTCGCCGAGCTTTCAGGCGAGAATCGAAGCAGGTCGCGATCAGATGGAATCGATTTTCTTGGAGCACCGTTACGACACGAGCGTCGGCGGTCGGGTCGCCGCGATCAAGGTGGCCGGTGAGATCATCCGGCGCCACCCCCTCGTCGGGACCGGGGTGGGCTGCAACATCGCTGCCTTCCGCAACCTCCTCGACACCGAGTTCCCGGAGTTGAAGCCCTCGATCTACTGGTACCGGCACTTCCACAACCAGTACGCTCAGACCGCAACTGAGCTCGGTCTGGTGGGCCTGCTAGCCCTCGGATGGATCTTCTGGGAGCTCATCAGGGGCCACTATGCCCGGCGCGAGATCGCCGCCGCTGCGCTGGTCCTCGGGGCTGTTTATCTTCTCGGTTTCTTCGGCGAACCGTACCTCCGCAAGCAGGTCCCTGTGGTCACCTTCGCCCTCTTCGCAGGCCTCATCTCGGCATCACAACTCGATCAACGCCGCTTCGATGTCGAGGGCGCGGAGGCTGCTATTCCGATTCCTCGAGTTCCTTGAGCCCCTGCCAGGTGTCCTCATCTTCGTCGAATTCCGGGAGGGTCGGAGGGATGCCGCGTGCATCGTTGGTCTGCCACCCCCAGAGGATCGCAAACTTCATGTACGTGCTGTAGGACTGAAGAAGACAGAACACGATGCCTCGTGACCCGTCGAGGACCCCGAGCTGCAAGAAATAGGTCCGGAGGAACCGCCATATCGGGCGAAAAAAAACCTCGGCGGCATTCGTGCGGTCTCCGTCCCGCCAGCACTGCGCGGCGTTCCAGTAGCCATATTTGGCGAGCCGAAAAGCATACTCGTCGAAGCTCCGATCCACCATGTGATGCTCGATGGAGTTTTCGAGCGTCGGTGTGTGGCCGCTGGTGTGGAGCACGGAATGGACCCGTCGATTCTCGTAGAAAGCGCTTCCTTTTCGAAAAAGCCGGGCTACCTGGTCGTGTTGCCAGCCTGAGTACCTGATTCTCTTGCCAAGCAGATACACCTCGCGGTTCATCATGTAGGCGTCGGCTTTTGGTCCATCGGCCAGAACGGTCTCGACCTCGCGACGGAGGGCCGGCGTGCACCTTTCGTCGGAGTCGAGAAGGAAGATCCAGTCGTGGCTGACGTGCTGCATCGCCCAGTTCTTCTGCGCCCCTGCGCCGTAGTAGGTACGCTGAAAGAAACGGACCTTATCATGGCGCTGCGCGATCTCCGGAGTGCGGTCCGTCGAGAACGAATCGACGACGATGATCTCGTCACACCACGCGAGCGACTCGATGCAGTCTTCGATATTGTGTTCCTCATTGAACGAGGTGATCACGCCACTGACCTTGGTGCGTTGGGGTCGATCGCCAGTCGATGGAATCTCAGCCTTCATCAGTCTCTCCTCAAAGTTCGGAGCAATGATCCGCCGACATGCCGAGGAGCGTTCGCGGACGCGGCGCCGGTTCGCCCGTGCCGCCAACGGGCCAGCGCTTCGCGGGTTGTGTTTTGGTCTTTCTCGGCCCCGGCGACAAGGCCTTGCGGACGACGAATCCTAACACGAAACGCCACTTGACTTGAGATAGAGTATTATTGATGAATGCCTGAGCCTCGCCACCATGTCCTGGTCATCGGGAGCGAGTCCGAAATCGGGCAGGTCGCGCCTGCGTTGCGACGGTCGAATCTCAGCGTCCACTCGGTGGAACCAACTCCGTTCCTGCTCGACCTCGTGCTGAGTACCGCCTTCGAGTTGGTGATTGTCGCCTACCCGATGGACTACGTCCCCTTGGATGATCTCCTGGATACGATCCGCGACCGAGGTTCCGCGTGTCACGGTGCCGGGCTGGTATTGCTCGCAGAACCGGAGTATCTCGACGACGCGCAGAATCAGGTCGGTCTCGGGGTGAACCGAGCCATCTGCACCGAATGGAGCGAAGCCAGATTGTTGCGATCGGTCGGCGACCTACTCGACATTGCGCCTCGAATCGAAATGCGGGTCCCCTTACACACCGACCTCGCGAGCGCGGAGACCAAGAAAAGGATCACCTTTCAGACGATCAACGTGTCGATCACCGGCGCGCTGCTCCAGGGATCGGACACCACGAAACCGAGCGACAACTTCTCGTTTCTTTTTCGTCTCCCTGGGGGCGGGCTCGTCGAAGGATCTGCTGAGGTGGTGCGGCACACCAATCGCCTTCGCGAGGGTTTCGACGGCGTCGGTGCACGCTTCGGGGCCTTTGGTGGTTTGAGCGAGCGGCGCCTCCTCAACCACATCCAACGTCAGGTCGATTCGGTCAACAACGCGTGGTGACGAGGCGGGGCCTTCAGCGAACCAGAACCAGCGAGAGCCACGGCCAATAGGTGATGATCAGCACGGTGAGCAGGAGAATCGCCAGAAACGGCAACGCGGCGCGGTACAGGAGCACGACCGGTTTTTCGAAACGGTAGCTGGCGATGAACAGATTCATGCCCACCGGCGGGGTGCAGTAGCCGATCTGCATATTGGCGAGAAAGATCATCCCCAAATGGATCGGGTCAATCCCGTACCCGGCAGCGATGGGCAGGATCAACGGGACCACGATGACCAGCGCCGAGAAGATGTCGAGCATCATACCCAGAGCAAGCAGGAAGAGGTTGAGCAGAATCAGAAAACTGATCTTTGACGAGATATGAGCCGTGACCCATTCGAAGAGCCTCATCGGCACCTGTTGATCGATCATATAGTTCGTGGACGCCAGCGAGACACCGAGGATGATCAGGATGCCGCCGACCAAAGTCATCGAATCCCTCATCACGGCCGGAACACGACGCAATGGAATGTCGCGGTATATGAGAACCTCGACGACAAACACATAGACCACCGTCACCGCCGCAGCCTCCGAGACTGCAAAGAAACCGCTGTAGACCCCACCAAGAACAATCAATGGCAGAGGGATCTCCCAGATCGACTCACGCAGCGCGGCAACGGCCTCTCGGAAGTCGAACTCTGTCCGATCGACGCGGTTCCAAACAAATCCACCCTCTCGTATGCAGAAAATCGAGAGCAGAAAGAGCATCAACACGCCTGGCAGAATTCCGGCGATGAAGAGATCATCGACCGGCTGCTCGGCGATGATGCCGTACAGAATCAGGGGCAACGACGGCGCGAAGAGCAGGCCAAGGCTACCCGAGGTCGTGATCAGTCCGAGATTGAACTCCTCTCGGTATCCGGCGGCAGAAATCGCCGGGTAGAGCAGCGCTCCGATGGCGATGATGGTCACCCCAGACGCCCCGGTAAAGGCTGTGAAAAGAGCGCACACGAAAAGCGCGACGACAGCAAGGCCACCCGGCATCCAACCCAACAGCACATTGGTGACTCTGAGCAGCCGCCGCGGCGCCTGACTCTCACCAAGCAGGTAACCGGCAAAAGTAAAGAGGGGAATGGCCATCAGAACAGGGATCTCGGAGACCCGAAAAATCTCCATCGGCACGATCATCAGGTCGAGATCCGAACCCGCGAACCCGATCAGGGCACCCGCTGCGATGATGGCGAAGAGGGGCGTCCCGAGGACGGCGAGCAGGATCAGCGCTATGCCGATGAGGATCACAGCAGGTCCTCCTCGGTGATACCGGCTCGAAAGTTTTTGATCGCGAAGAGCACGTATCGAAGCGCAATGATGGAAAACGCCAGAGGCAGAATCGACTCACACACCCACACCGGCACATTGGCGATCGCGACTCCACCGGCGGCGCGATCGTCAACCATCAGACGAAAAGCGCTCCACGCAACCACCGCCGAGACGACAGCGGTAAAGAGATCGGTGATCACTCTGATTCGCGCATTCCACAGATCGGGCAGGAAGCGCGACACCGCATCGATTGAAATTTGCCGGTCGTTTCTGGTCGCCACCATGGCGCCGATCATTCCCACCCAGAGAACCGCAACCCGCAACAACGGATCCGCCCAGAGGATCGCTCCGTCAAAAACGTTGCGGAGAACGATCTGAGCGCCGGCGAGGACGATCATCGCCGCCAGCAAAAGCACCAGCAGCGCATCTTCGATCAATCTCGTCAGCCACAGGAGACGGTTCACGGCGGACAGTTTGCCTTCGGCCATGGTCAGTCGGCGGATGAGGCCGCCGCTTCCCTGGTCCGGTAGGCCCGGACGAGGCCTTTGATCTCCGCCAACACTGCTGGATCATAACCTCGCTCTGCAATCAGTTTTTCGGTTGCCTTACGCGCAATCTCGTCCCACCTCGCGCGCGTCTCGTCAGGCGGGTCGACAAACTCCACCCCCTGGGCGACCAGTGCTTCGCGGGCCTCCTGATTATCGGTGCGGCTCGTCTCGTCGAGAAGCCGATTGGCCTGGCCCATGACCTCACGGACGATTTTCTGGTCTGCGGCGCTTAAGCGTGAAAAGGCCTTCGCGCTGATGACCGTCGTCCCGATGACATAGGTGATCGGCAGATCGGTCAGGTACCTGGCCTTTGTGAACCACTGCAGGGCAATCGCACCGACCGGAGGCGCCGCCACCGTGTCGATGAGCCCTGTCTGCAGACCAGTCAGGACATCTGAAATCGGCAGCGGTACCGGAGCCAGCCCGGCGGCCTCGACGATCGCGAGAGACAGAGGGTCATCCTGGGGCATCCACGCTTTTCTGCCTTTGAGATCTTCGAAGGTGCGGGTAGGCCGTGCAGAAAGGAGATAGGTGAAGCCGGTCTCCGTGAATCCAAAGGAGACGAGACCCTTCTCTTCGAGTCCAGCGATCAGCTTGCCATCCATTCGTTCGCGAACGTAGTCCACTTCGCCATAGGAGTGAAAAAGCAGCGGAAGGTTGTAAATCTCCATATCCGAATCGATCGCCGCCAGGCTTCCCGCGAGCACCACTCCGCCGTGCAGCTGGCCGATTCGAATCTTTCGGAGCACCGCCGAATCGGTCCCCATCGTGCCTCCGGGATAGAACCGGAACGACACGCGTCCGTCAGTCCGCTTCTCGATTTCATCGGCGGCAGATTTCAACTCCTTCATCCACAAGGTGCCATCCGGAGCCATCGTCGCGATCTTCAGACGTTGACCCTGGGCGTTCACCGACTGAGCGATCAGCGCCGCAATCAGAAGAGAGAGGAGGATTCTGGTTTTCGGCATATCAATCTCCGAAGTAGTCTTCCGACGATCCGAGCAGTACTTTTGCCTCTTCTTGGGCGACGGTGTTGAGAAGGGTCAAACCAGCAGACTGCGGATCGGCATCGATGACCTCGCGGCACAAACGGTCGTGCAAGTCGCGATCAAAGATGAGCCGGGCATAGTTTTGCGCAAGTAACACCTTTGCCATCAAGTTTCTTCCTTCAGAGAGCTCGATTGCGCGTTCGAAGTCTGCCTTCCCCTTCTCCGGCTGACCGCCCATCGCCTCCGGCAACAGGGTTGCGAGGATTCCCAAGTAGAGATATGCGGCTCCGTCCGAGTAGGACTCGTCGAGGGCGACAACCCTTTGCATCATGGCGTCGACCCGCGCCTTGTCGGCGATCGCCTTCCAATCACCGGTGTTCATCTGGATCCAGGTCGCCCAGGCGGCGGCCGACCCGTACAACACCCCAACCTTCTTGACTCCAAACCCGGCCACCACACGTTCGAAATCTTCGTAGGGTGCCGACCACACCTCACATGCTCTCCGATCGCTGCGGCACAACGCCCGCCAGCCGTAATTCCGTCCCTTTGCGGCGAGCCTGGCCGCCCGTTCGGGGTCGTCGACAAAGGTCCCTGCGTAGCTCGAGTAGAGGTTCGCACCGGCAAGGAGAAGGTCGACACTCTCGGGGTTGTCGGCGATCAGCCCATCGATCATCAACAGGTAGGCGGGCGCTCCCTGCCGAACCGTTTCGGGGTCGTTCTGATCGAGAACCGCGGAGGTCAGGCTGTCGGTGAGGCCGCCGGTTGCAGACGACACGATCGACGAGCAAGCGGCCGAAAAAACGGGCAGAGCCGCCAGCATGGTAGCGCCCACAAGACGGGCACGCGGTCGGCTGCATTTCAACATTTCTCGTCCACTCCGAATCTCCGTCTGTCGTGTGTGTCCTTGGATCTGCGATTGTACGGCATCTCCGGCAACCCGGCGCTCGCTGCGAGTGCTATTGCGAGCTGCCGAATCCGCCGCGAAGCGGCCCATCGCCCGACGACGAAGCTCGGATGCCGGACGCCATGGCGGCCGCAGAAACATTTGTGATGATGGTGTTCCCATTCTGGTCTCGCAGCATCCGAACTGGCAGCGCCCTGTAGGTCCCTGCCAGGCGAAACGGCCTGCCGGTGTAAAGCGTGAGAATCTTCGAGACGTATGACCGAGTTTCCTTGTAGGGCGGAATCCCCCGATACCGAGCAACCGCCCCTTCTCCAGCGTTATAGGCGGCAAGGGCAAGCTGGAGATTTCCCGCATAGCGATCAACCAACCGAGAGATCTCTCGGACGCCCCCGCGGATATTTTCTTCCGGGTCGAAGGGGTCTCCAACATCGAGCCGATCCGCCGTCTCGGGCATGAGCTGCATGAGACCCAGCGCGCCGCGACGGCTGACCGCCCGCGGATCGTAGTCGGACTCCACGCGAACTACGGCGTCAACCAGCTTTGGATCCACGCCGTGCGCTTGGCTGACATCACTGACCAGCTTTCTCAGATCGGTGCGGGTGTACCTCTTTGCCGCTGCGCCGTTTGCTCCAACCTGAACGGCGACCAGCAGCACCACGGTTCCCGCAAGAATCGATTTTGCCTTTCGCACGCTACTATTATGACAGCATCTGCCTCGGAGGGAGCCGATCGTGTCGCGACAAGCTCAGATCAAAGCATTTTCCCAACGCATGCGAAGTGCCGGGATGTCACCCGCTGCGATCTCATCGTTTGAGCTGCATTACGCGCGGCTGTGCGCTGGCGACCGCGGCGTCATTGCGGAGCGCGAGATCGAGCCGGTAGCGTCCCTTCCGGACGCCGACGATCTCGCCGGCCACCTCGGGACTGGTCGGTCTGCACTGGCCCGTGTCGTGGTGATCAAGCTCAACGGGGGTCTCGGCACCGGTATGGGTCTCGCTCGCGCCAAATCGCTGCTCAATGTCCGAGCCGGCCTGTCGTTCCTCGACCTCATCGCGCGTCAGATGATCGCCGTCCGGAAGAGGGCGGGTCATCATATTCCCCTTCTCCTGATGAACAGTTTTCGCACAGGCGAGGATTCGGAAAAGGTCCTCGCGGACTATCCCGAGCTCGAGCGCAGCGATCTGCCGTTGGGTTTTCTCCAGAACATGGTCCCCAAGGTCCTCGCACACAACCTGGAGCCGGCGGACAATCCGAGCAATCCCGAGCTCGAGTGGTGCCCTCCGGGCCACGGCGACCTCTACACGGCGATTGCAGATTCAGGTCTTCTCCCGCGCCTCCTCGATCTCGGAATCGACTACGCCTTCGTCTCCAACGCCGATAACCTCGGCGCGACACTCGACCCTTTGATCCTCGGCTACATGGTCGATCGGGGATTCCACTTCATGCTCGAGGCTGCCGATCGAACGCCTGCCGATCGCAAGGGAGGCCACCTCTGCCGACTCGTCGACGGGCGATTGGCACTCCGGGAGTCGGCCCAGTGCCCCTCGGAGGCGGTTGACGCCTTCCAGGACGTGGATCGGTACCGCTATTTCAACACCAACAATCTGTGGATCCACCTTCCCGCATTGGCAGATCTGCTCGCAGACGAGGGAGGCTTCCTGCCGCTTCCAACGGTGGTCAACAGCAAGACCCTCGATCCCAAAGACCCTGCATCAGACGCCGTGTATCAGCTCGAAACCGTGATGGGTACGGCAATCTCTCTTTTTGACCGGGCCGCCGCCGTGCGAGTGCCGCGATCTCGCTTCTCGCCGGTCAAGAACACCAACGACCTGCTCGCCGTCCGCTCCGACGCCTATCACCTGACCGACGATTCACGCATCGTTCTCCACCCGGATCGCACGGCCCCTCCGGTCATCCGGCTTGATGACACCTATTTCAAAATGATCGACCACTACGAAGAGCGATTTCCAGGAGGTTCGCCGTCATTAAGGGCATGCCGAGGTCTCACAGTCGAAGGCGACGTCACCTTCGGCTCTGACATCGTGGCGGAGGGGGATGTTGTCGTCCGCTGTGTTTCGGATAGCGCCACCCTGCCGGACGGTACCGTGCTCGGAGGTGTGGTGGAACTTTGGCCGAATACGGGCCGTGGTCAGTAAACGGAATCAGCGTCAGCGGCCGTGATCAGGAGCCGCGCCAGCGAACAGCGACCGAGATCAGCTCCAGGTCCCAAGCCCCAGGACTGGAGTGGGCGGGAAATTCGAAATCCGAAATTCGAAATTTATTGAGAGGTGTGTGGCCGGGAATTCCGAATTCGGGCGGTTGGGTGGACGGGTCCGCGGCTGAGCTAGCCCGGACTATTCACCAGAGTTCGAAGCGAAAGGCTCGAGGTGACGTGCCCAGGGTCGTTTTCGACCCGAGGGGCGCGGAGGCGTACTTGACAGTACGTCGAGCACCCCGAGGCGAGAAAACGGCGCTGGGTGCGGTGCATCGCGCCTTGCAGCCGAAGATTGGTGAATAGTCTGGGCTAGAATGTCCGCGGCCCATGACCTGCAGAATGAACATTCCTGAGAGGAACAATACAGAATGAGTGAATCCACCCAGATAGACCAGGTGAAGACCGCCGGCCAAATCACCGGCGACGCGCTGAGGGAGCTCGGTTCAACGTTGATCGCTTTCGTCAAGGCTCCGAAAGCACTCTGGGGCATCAACATCCCCTACGTGATTGAAGGCCTTGTCTACTTCGGAATCTTGACCATTCTCGGGAAATACTGCTCGGAGAACGTCGCGTTGAGCGATCTGCATGCCGGTTGGGTGTACTCGGTAGTGACCGCAGGTATCACCTTCGCGATGCTCTTCCTTGGCGGGGTGTGCGACAAGATAGGAGTTCCGCGGACCCTGGCAATCTCCTTTGCGATGTTTGTCCTCGGTCGAGGGCTGATCGGGCTTTCGGGGTCGATTCCACTCGGACAGGGAATGGGCTCACCGATGTTCTTCGTGATGGCCCTCGGCTTGCTGATGTACGTCGTTGCCTACGGCCTCTATCAACCCGCGGCCTACGCCGGTGTCAAGCGATACACCAACCCAAAGACCGCCGCGATGGGCTATGCGGTGGTCTACGGTCTGATGAATCTGGGTGCGTTTTTCTCGGGATTCGTGTCGCCGGCGATCCGGCACCGGTTTGTCGACACATTTCCCCCTAACGGTTTGACGGCCGTCTTTTGGACCTACACCGCTTTGTGTGTGATCGCGCTGGTGATAACCCTCGCCATCCTCACCCGCAAGACCGATCAGGAGGCCGTGGATCGGGTTGCCCGCGAAGCAGCCGAGCTCGCTGACAGCGGCGAGAAGACCGAAACCGATGAAGCGGCGCCCGTCGAGACGATAGGCGAGAAAGAAAAGCCTGCCAACCTGCGATTCGTCATCGTTTCCTCGATCGCCGCGGTCTCGATTGGTGCGGCCGTGGCCTCGGGCACCGGGCGCCTCGCCGTGCACCCGTTTCTCGCTTACGCGGCGGCAGCGGCTTGCGTCGGCCTGGCGGTCTACGAGTTTTTGAGGGTTCGTCCGGACCACCCCTTCCGCGACGCCCGCTTCACCTTTTTTATCTTCATTCTCATCCCGGTGCAGACGCTTTTCGCCCACAACTGGTTGACCCTCCCCTACTATCTCGATCGCGCCTTCCGCGGTTCCGTCGTCAGCGAATACTTCGAGTTCTTCTCCAATATCAATCCGATCCTGATCTTCATCTTCGCACCACTGGTGGCCGGTTTGACTGCCCGCGCCAACGTCTACACGATGATGATCATCGGCACCCTTGTCATGGCGATGCCTACCTTCCTGCTGGTCATCGGACCCTACATGCTTCCGTTTCTCACCTACGTGCTCCTGATGTCGATCGGCGAGGCGATGTGGCAGCCACGATTCCTGCAGTGGATCGCCGAGGTCGCACCGCCGGGGAAGACCGGCATCTACATGGGAATCGGCCAGTTTCCATGGTTCCTCACCAAATTCGTGACCGGTCTGTACTCGGGATATTTCGTCGCGACCTACATCCCCAAACCGGAGACCGGCCTGCCGACAAATACCGAGTTCATGTGGTTGATCTACGGCGTCATCGCCATGATCTCGCCGGTGGCCCTGATCCTCGCGCGAAAGTGGATGGTGGCCGGAATGAAGGAGCGCCACGAGGCGTGAAGCCCGGCTGAGCGATGGGTGTCTTGCTTGACACGTCGGTCCGTGATTGCTAGATTGACGCTCCCCTCGAGGGGGGATGAGCGGGAGTAACTCAGCGGTAGAGTGCAACCTTGCCAAGGTTGACGTCGCGGGTTCAAATCCCGTCTCCCGCTCCAAACCACCCTCCCACCCGCCCTTCAATTCTCGGCCGTCGGGCCGTCCTTCACACTCACGCAAAACGGATCCGCGAACAGACGGCCCGTCGGCCGAGAATTGAAAACGAGGGATATTACCGGAACAGCGGTTCTTGACCCTCGGTGGGCCGTGGATTAAACTGACCGCCCGTCAGGCGACGTGGCCAAGTGGTAAGGCAGGGGCCTGCAAAGCCCTTATTCCCCGGTTCGAATCCGGGCGTCGCCTCCACGCCACCCTCCCGCCCACCCTTCAATTCTCGGCTGCCGGGCATTCTGACGCTCGACTTCACTTGAATCAACCCGCCGTTGCCCGTCAGCCGAGAATTGAAAATGAGGACTGGCTCACGACCAATCGCAAATGTCTTGCGCCTCTGTGAATTATATGTCTATCATCTATTTTTTTATGTTAAACATAAAAAATTTATTGACAAACGCTATGGCGAGGTTTATATTCGCTTCATGGCCATTGAAGTACGACTCGATGTGATGCTGGTCCAGCGCAAGATGTCTCTGACCGAACTGTCGGAGAGAATCGGGATTTCTATCACCAACCTATCGCTCCTCAAGACCGGCAAGGTGAAAGGCATTCGATTCAGCACGCTGGAGTCCATCTGCCGGGAGTTGGAATGTCAGCCCGGCGATATCCTCGAGTACATTCCAGACTACGTATAGGAGGTAGAAATGTCCGACAACGAGTTTGCACCCGCCGGTTGGATGGCGATCGCTGGCGCGATTATGACCCTGCCCCTGATGGGCATGGGTTTCATCCTCGACATCGTCGTCCACAAGGCTCCCTCGATCCACCCCGTTTTTCCCGTGCTCTACGTCGGTCTCGGCATCGCCCAGGCGGCGTTCGTCCTGTTCGCGTTCTACCGCTTCAAGGTCTATCTCAACGAGCGCCACAGCTTCCACGCGACCGACGTGTTGATCGTCGTCATCATCGCCGGCGCTATCGCCATCACGACGGTAGGTCTATCGGGGAAGGTCCTCAACTGGATCGTCGGACCCGCGCCGACCCCCGTCCTCCTGGGCTTTATCGTGTTGATGGTGGTCATCGGTGTCCCGCTGGGGATCCTGTCAGTGATCTTCGGCATCAAGCTCCTGGAGATGCAGGACAACCTCAACGGTCTCCTCAAACCCTACGCGATTCTCAACATCGTGGCGGGCGTCTGCTTCGCCACCTTCATCCTCGCCCCACTCGGGCTCCTGATCGGCGCCGCGGGCGACGTCGTGATGGGTTTGATCCTGCTCAGAAAAGGGCCCAGTCGGGTACCGGAGTTCGTATAAACGTCTCCGTGGCCTAACCCGTACTTCTCACCAGGCGTCTACTACGGACGGCGAATCACGGCGTCCCGTCGTGCTTGTCGCACATCGTGCTCCGTGACGTAGCGCAACTACGACGGCGTCGCCCGATTCACGACAAACCCAACGGATACTTGCGCTTCGCCGCCCTCGTCACGAAACCTGGTGAGAAGTACGGGCTAGATCAGCGACAGGGTTGAGCGACAGCAGACAGCGGCAGTCAACACCGTCAGATTCAGCGCCAGTGATGGGCACGGTCTCTTCCGATCGTTTGGTCGCCCTCTGCGAGGTTTGCTGGTACCGACGTCGCCGACCGGATGACCTGATCGGCGAGGCTCTTGAGCGGCGCCGGCACCCTGGCGACGGGAGCCAACGCGATGCCGGCAGCGTCGAGGGCGTTGCGGTAAGCGATGAGGTTACTGTTGTCTGGCTCTGAACACTGCCGCTGACGACTGCCTCTGCATCCTGTCGCTGCTCCTGGGTGCTGTTTCTGAAGTAGACGGCGGCTACTGACTCGAACGCGGGCATTGGTACGGAGACGGGAGAGGCTCTACTTCTTTTTTCCGAGCGCCGCAGCGAGCTGGGCGCCGAAACCAGTCACCGACGGCTCGGCATCGCCGGAAGCATCCATATGCTGCTGATACTCCCGGCGCTCCTGATCGCGCTTGACAGCTCGCACCGAGAGGCTGATGCGCCGTCGATCGGGGTCGAGGGTCATGACCTTGAGCTGGATCTTCTCACCCGCTGCGAAAGCGCCACGAGGATCTGCATCCCGTTCCAGTCCGAGCTCCGAAATCGGGATCAGACCACTGAGGCCGGGCTCGAGCTCCACGAAGACCCCGAAGTCGGCGCCGTTTTCAACCGTGGCTTCGACAGTCTGGCCCTCCTGGTAGCGCATCTCGATCCGCTCCCAAGGGTCACGGTCGGGCATCTGGCGCATTGTCAGGCTGATGCGGTGGTTTTCGAGATCGATATCGCGCACCCACCCGGCCAGAGACTGCCCTACCTCGAGCGAATCGAGCTCCAGCCCCGGCTTGAGCTGGCTGACGTGGAGCAAACCGTCCATGCCCTCTTCGAGCTGGACGAATGCTCCAAAATCGGTCTTTCGCACCACGGTTCCCTCGAAAGGACCCCGGGGCTGGAGACGTTCCTCGAGATCGGCCCAAGGGTCTTTTTCGAGCGCCTTGATGCTGAGGGAGATGCGGTCCTTGTCCTGATCGAGATCGAGGACCTTGACCCGCACCGCCGTGCCCTCCTGCAGCACCTCCCGAGGATGTCCGATCCGCCGGTGGGCGATCTCCGTCACGTGCACCAGGCCATCCACCCCGCCAAGATCGACAAAGGCGCCGAAGTCGGTGAGTGAGCGGACACGTCCCTCCAGCTCAGCACCAATCTCGAGGGTCGACCACGCTTCTTCTCGCAGCCGTCGCTTCTCCTCACGGAGGTGGGCCGCTCGCGAAACCACGAGCTGCTGGCCGTCCGGCTCGTACTCGAGCACCTTGAAGGTATAGGTCTGTCCGAGGTGGCTGTCGAGATCTTCGACACGGACATCCGAGATATGTGAGAGAGGACAGAATCCTCGTACACCCGAAACCGTCACATCGAAACCGCCCTTTCGCCGGCCCATCACCTTGCCTTCGACCGGCTCCCCCGAGGCGACCGCATCGTTGAGCTTTTCCTTGAGCTTGGCTTCGAGCGCCATCCGGCGGGAGACCTTGACCTCCTCACCTGCCGACACGACGACCACCTCGACGGGATCACCGGTGCCGAGACCGTCGAGTTCGGCGCGGTCGAGAACCGCTTCCGACTTGCCGGATACATCGACCAGCGCTACATCGCCGTGGACGGCAACGATTGTTCCCTGGATCACGTCGCCCGGTTTCACCTCTTCGACGTCGAGGCTCTCTCGAAGCGCTTGTTCAAACTCGTTGATGGTGTTGGATTCCTCGGTCATGACAGGCCTCGCAGGCGGATTATCCGGACACTGGGTGCACGGGAATCGGAAGGATAGCACAAGTTTGAATTCGGAATTCGGAATTATGAATTATGAATTCCCACCCACCCTCCCCCGCGATTGAAGAGGCGGGGGTTTTATATGGATCCAAGTCAGGAGACCGGGTGGGCGGGCGGCATTCCGAACTCCGAATTCCGAATTCCTAATTCCGAATTCTCCGATCCTACTTCTGTTTGCCGGCTTGCCACACGATATTCCCGCCGACGATCGTCGCGGC
>CBDTWX010000050.1:0-16926 GCA_965364305.1 uncultured Thermoanaerobaculia bacterium | reverse complement strand
GCTGCATGCGATAGATGAACTCACCGCCGGAGGTGACCCGGGCTTCCGGGCCCAGATTCAAGCGGTTGAGCAGAGCGTTCGGAACCGCCTCCGTCCCCTCGACGGGCTCCTTCATCTTGACGATCACCTCGCCCGGCACGAACCGCTGTTGAAGCTTGCCCTCCAGCAAGCGCTGGATGGCTTCCGGGTCCACCGGAGTCTCTTGCGAGGCCGCGGGTGATGCCAGGGCCGCAAGCAGACTCAGGCTGAACACCCAGACGAGGAACACATTGCGTCGGTCGTTATTGAGCATGGCGATGCTCCTTTCGTGAAGCTGGACTCAGTGGTCAGGCGCCGAAACGCCAGAAAATTCAACCCACGGTCGTTTGACACATCTCGTTGTTTTGCTCGTCGCACTCCTCCACATCATTTCCGGAATCGACCGTCACGCAGATGGTGCAGTCCGTGTCGAAGCAGCTTCTTCCGGGCGTCGTAGCGGCAGAGAGTACCCTCTGCTCGCCCGCCGCCAGGCCCCCGGGCACGGCGTTCGACAGAGTCACCGTCCGACTGTTGAAACGGACGGTCACGTCAAACGGGCCGGAGGGAGCGTCGCCCACGTTGGCCACGGTGAACTCCACCTTTGTGACGCAGCTTCCCGCGCCGCTGGGGCACGACTCACCGGGTGATTGGATGTCTCGGACCACCAGGTCAGGGCATTTCCCGTTCTCGGGCGGAGGCTCTTTTTCGCCGAGCACACGTTCGGGAATCTGCTCGACGTCGATGCTGCTGTGCTCGACGATACGACCCCGGCTGTCCAGGGCGGCCGTTGTGTACACCCCCGTCACGTCCAGGCTGGACGGGCTCTGAACGACGACGAACCCCTCGATGTAGGGTGCCGGAAAGCCGTTCGGGAAGAGCCTGTCTCGAAGGTCCATACAATCGACCTTGAGCGCCTCGTCCGGACCGAGCTTGTCCTTGGCGATGGGAATCACCTTGCCGGGCCGTTGCTCCTTGGGGGGGAATGTGAGCGCCAGCTTTTTGGTGAATATCACGTCCTCGTAATCCGGGTTGTGAATATTGATGGTGGTCGCGTAAAAGCCCCTCGCCAGGCGCATGTCCTCCGGGTCCTTCTGGATCCCGCAGACGATCTTGGCCGCATACTGAAACGCCGCCTTCGGAACCGCCTTCTCGAAGTTGAGTCGCCAGGCTCCGCGGCCCTGCGTGCCGAGATAGAGGTTGATGCTGCCGTCCGGCGCGTCGTGATCGAAGTGGGCGTAGCGGGGCCGTGGGATGTGCGGCGTGCCGGAGGCTCCGGGGTCGATCGGGTCGGTGATCAGCTCCCAGCTGGCGCCGCTGTCGCCGCTGAGGAAGACGCCCGAATCGGCGGCGCCGGCGACCAGGATGTCGTCGTCCGCCGGATCAAAGGCCGCCAACGTCGGCTGCGGATAGCCGTTGAACCCGGTGAAACGGGTCGGTCCGGTCTGATTCTGGTACCTGAAGACCCCTCCGCCGGTCATCAGATTGTCGAGGGCGGGCATGTTGTCCCAGGTCGTCCCGCCATCCGTGGTGATGACCATCTCCGGGTCTCCCGGTCCCCCGAGGTCGGATGCGAAGATCCGGTCGGGGTCGTTCGGGTCGACATCGTAGACGCCGAAGCTGCCTGCGCCGGTACGGGTGACCGGTTGCCAGGTACCTCCCGGCGCCATTCCCTGGTAACGCCAAAGCGTCCCTCCTCGCTCCCCGTTGCAGCCACCGCTCTTGACGAAGAAGGTGGGCGTACCTGCATTGACCCCAACGTCCACCCCGCACGCATTGAATGGCGAGCTGTTTGCACCGAGCTGGGTCCATGCGATCGGGTTTGCCGTGATATTGCCGGTGACGAAGACCCCCTGGTTGGTGATGACCACGTAGTCGTCGGGGCCGAAATTGGCGATGGAATCGAGCTGCTGAAAGCCTCTGAGGTTGCCCGGCGGATAGGTGTTGATCTCCGGCGAAGGCGGGAGGAGACCCGGCGAGCTGATAAAGAGGCGGGTTGCGCGCGCGCCGCCCCAACAGCAGATGGTGCTCAGCGCACGGGTCGCGTCTGCGGCGACGTCGAAGCCGTCACAACACCGCTCGTTGGTCCAGCTCGGGTCTGCAGCCCCGCCGTCCCGGGATCCGAAGCTGCCGTTGTCCTGGTTTCCGAAATAGAGATCTTCGTCCGCCACACCCGGCTGGGAGACGCCCGCAAAATCGAAGTTCCAGAGGGCGTGAGGGGTGATCTTCGGCTGCTCCCAAAGTGGCGAGTGGCATTGTGGACTGTCGAACAGGGTGTTGCGAAAGACACCGCCGTCGGATGAAAACAGCGTCGGGCAGGCGTCGACTCTCGTGCGCGTATCGAAGAGGATGTCGCCGGAATCGTCGTGGGCGCCTCGCGACCTGGTAAAGGGACCGGCCCAACCGCCGGACGCGTTGCAGCGTTGCGGCCCCCCGGGGGCGGGAGTCGCGGGGGTTGTGCACGTGGCGCGGTGCAGGCGGACATCTCCGAACCACAGATCGTAGGTGCGCCCCGATCGCTGGTTGGTTGCGACAAACGGGATACGGCCCTGGGCGCTCGGGTTGGCGTAGGTCACGGGCCAGCTCTGGCCGCCGTCGTCGGTCTCGAAGATCGAGGTGCCGACCACCGCGAACAGAACGTACGGTTCATCGGGCGACGCCGCGATCGAGCAGCGACCGGACGGCAATGGCTGTGAGGTCGCCGTTGTCCATGTGACTGCGCCGTCGGTGGAGCGCAGGTGGCCGTCGTCGCCGCAAACATCGATGATCCCGCGATCGTGGACCACCACATCCCAGATGCTGTCCGCCGGATCGGCAGGAGTGGGGTCGACATAGCGCCAGGTCACCCCACGGTCGTTGCTGATGGCGAGTCCGCAGCTTGTACCGATGAAAACGTTGGCCGGGTCGTTCGGGTCGATGGAGATTCCGAACGCCGCCGGCTCGGTCCTTCGGGTATCGGCGAGACAGAAATTGATCGGTGGTGTCGCGGTGGCCGGGTGGGTCCAGGTCACGCCGCCGTCGTTGCTCACGTTGATACCGGCACGGCTGTCGACCCGTCCATCGTAGAACGAGGTTGCATAGACGCGTCTCGAGGTCCGAGGGTCGACCTCCACGTCCCAGGTTGCGGTCGGCACATGACCGTCGAGGTGGGCCCAGGTCTGACCGCGATCGGTGCTCTTGAAGAGACCTCCCCACTCGCTTGCGGCATAGAAGGTGTCGGGGGTCATCGGGTCGCCCGCCATGCCGGTGACCCGCCCACCGGAGGCCCCGTCCGGATCAGTTGGATCGAGAGTCGATTGGTCGGGGCTGATGTCGATGACGGTCACGGAGGGCCCTCCTCGAGCGGTTCCCGGCACCATCAGGAGACCGGCCAGAAACAAGACTGCCAGGGTGGATTGCGACAGGGCGGTGGTGTGCGAAATCCTCATGGCCCGTCCTCCTCCCGGATGTCTGCCGGGCACACGGGGGCCTGGCACGTGACGGTCTTGGAGACCATTTCGCCGTCTTCAGTTTCGATCACCACCCTCCAGGTGTAGTTCATGCCGGGCTCGAGGCCTTCGATCACCATGTCGGTCTGCATCGCCCCGCCGGCGGTCAGCGTGTCAAGTCCGGCGGGCCGCTCGACCTCGATGATCTGGAGCTGGTAGGCCCGCATCGCGCCCGGTTCCATCGAGGATCCCAATGCCGGCTGCATCGCTGTGCCGCGATCGAGGGTCGGGAAGCTGGCGTAGAGGTTTTTGTCGAAGCCTTTTTTGAAGACGGTGGTCTCCAGGCGCTGCTCGGCTGACGACATGTCGCCGAGCCCAAACGCTTCGGGTCCCGCCGGTCCGGCGGCCAGGGTCCAACTGATGCGGGCGTTGCCGGTGCGAAGTTTTGTCTCGCTACAGAAGACCTCGCAGGTCACAACGATGCCCGCAGCTCCTTCGTCGTCCGATCCTCCCACAGTTGGTCCGGTCTGCGCAGCGACGTAGCTGCAGGCGATCAATGCGCCCAACAACATGACGATGAGCATGCCGGGTAGTCTCGCGTCCCAGTGCATAATCTCCTCCTTTTTTCCCGTGGCGATAGAAACTCTGTCTCAATAATGACGCAGTCGATCACCGTTGTCATCACCCAAATGGGTGAAGAACAGGAATCAAGCACGAAATTCGAGACAGACGCTACGAAGCCCCCAAAGAACGAATCACGTAACGCGTTTTCGTAGAGCTGTTTAAGGAATTCGATCCACCCTTGTGGCGAGGACGCCCGCCCTCCAATTCGATTCACGTTTTGTGGCGCGGGCGTCCCGCCCGCGAATTGGCGACATCGTGACGCCATCGCGCACCGGACCGACCTCACGTTCTTCCCATGAGTCACCGCCGCAATCGGCGTGGGGGTGCTCGGGAAGCTTTCCCACGCATTGCCGGCGCGAGGAATTGAAAGTCACATTGGCACTGATCCGGCAGATCACGGGGCTGTTCGGGCTAATTCCAATACTGTTCAAAAAACGTCGGCATATGCAGGCGGGACGCCCGCACCACAAGGATCTGCGATCGGATTTGTGGTGCAGCAGTCTCGGCCTCTGCCAAACTGAACAGTATTGGGGCTAATGCATGTAATGCAGCCGACCCCGATCGTCGGTCTCGAGGCGATGGATGTCCCAGCGCGTGCTCTTGGAGCGCTTGCGCTCGAGTCGCTGGGCGATGAGCACCCGATCGCCGTCGGTGCGAACGTTGATCATTCCGTAGCTTGCGACCGACCGCTCGATGACCTCGAGGTGCTTGTCCAGCCGCGCGCTGGCCTCGGTCTTCGCGGCGTCGGTGGCGTTGGGGTCGTGGAGGATGGCGTGCTCCGCGTCGATCTTCTTTCGCAGCTCCCGGCGGACCTGGTTCGGGTGCTTGATCTTCTCGCTGCTCGATCTCGCCAGCTCGGTCGAGAAGATGAGCGGCCTGTCACCGCGCCCGTACTTACCGACGATGCCGAGGGTGTCCGGCCGGGGATGGCAGTGGGGCTCGTCGTCGCCGCTCGAGATGACCGTCACCAGGGGGTTGGTGCTCTGGAGGAAGCTCGGAGCGATGTGGGGGCTGCCGTGGTGGCACGCCTTGGCGATATCGACCTCGAGGTGTTTGCGGCCTTCAGCGACCAGGGTCTCCATCTCGGCCGGTGTGTTGGGTTCTGGGTCGAGCCCGGTGTAGAACTCGAGCAGGTAGTTCTGGGACTTGTCGTTGAGGTCTCCGCCGAGGAGCATCTTGACGTGGCCGATCTCGAGGACCAGCACCACCGAATGGCCGTTCTTGGTCTCGCCGGTATTGCCGATCTTGGGCAGCCCGAGCTTGCCGCCGCCGAGGTCCTGCGGCACCGGACCGAGCAGTTTGAGGGTCATCCCGCGGTTGTCCCCGGGCGCATAGCCGGGCAGGTACTCCGGGTTGGCGAAATCTCGGCTCGCCAGAAGCCCGACGATGTCGTTGACTCGTCCCGAATCCACTGCCGTCTTGAGCATGTTCGGGTAGAGCCGGCCGCCTCGGCGAGCGGCGCTGTTGGTGATGGTGAGCAGGTCGGCGTGGGTCCTGACGAGCCCAGAAAGGAACTTCTTGCCCCCGACCTTTTTCTCCGCCCCCAATGTGCTTTTCCCAGCCGTGACCTGCTCGACAATCGTGTTGTGGTAGATGGCATCCACGTGCACCTTGTCATGATCCAGGAGCTCGGTGAAGCCGAAGTAGTGGTCCTTGTCCGGGTGGCTGATGATGAATGACTCGAAGGTGTAATCAGCGGCGAACTTGCCGAACCGCCAGCGGAGGAAACGGTACATGTTGTCGCCTTCGCCGGCATCGATGATGATGCTCTTGTCCTCGGCCGTCTGGATGTGGCAGCCGTCGCCCTGGCCGATGTCGACGAAGTTGACCTCGAGGATCCGCTCGATCTGCAGGTCTTCCTTGCGCACCCAGCCGTTGCGACCGCGCGACCGGATCTTGACCCAGTTGCCGTTGATCTCCAGGATCCTGGCCCAGTCGCCCCACAACAGCTGGTTGAGCGGCTTCTTCCCCCGGGTGGCGGTCGCCGCCCCTTTCTCACCGTAGTGGACCGCCGATGGATAGCTGACAAAGACCTGATCGCCTACTTGCATGATCTGCTCCTTTGAGTTGCTGCCGACATTGTGGACCATCCGGCCGAATGACGCCCCGCGTCCGGGCAGATGCCAATTCTGCTTCGGCGCGTACCAGTGGCGACATTTCGTGTAGACAATGTGTTTCCGAACTCCGGTTGTCATCACCCATTCGGGTGATGCCAGCAGGCGATCCTCGCACTGGTCACACCGGCGTCAGGTCAGCCGGTCAGCAATTGGAGGAACGGCGCGGCCGGTCCGCCGACCAGCAGTGGCCCGAGGAGCGCCGCGATCCGGGCGAGCTGTTGGACCGCGTGAGATGTGAGCCCGTTTTCGGAAAGCCACGCGCTGACCGTTTCGGGAGGCGCGTCGTCCGGTAGCTCTGCATGGGCGAGCTCCAACGCCCGCCACCGCAGGATCAGAGCGGCCGGCAGGTAGATGCCGAGAAGGATGAAGGTCCAGACCGCGCCGATGCCGGTCGACAGGGCATGAACCAAAGCGTTGAGCTCCTCTGCCCCGGCTTCGTCAAGCAGCGCGCCGGGGAGCCGGTGGAGTGCGATAGCGTGCACGATCCCCGCGACGATCATCGTCGCCCCCACGAACAGAGCTGTGTTGAGCCTTCGAGTCTGCCGGCGGAGGTGACCAGCTGATGAGTCGGATGGGCTGGTGGCCGGATTCACAAGCGATGCCGAAGCGGCGAACATCAGCAGCACGGCGACCAGGAGCATGAAACCCGTGTACAGCGGGGCAAGCTCCGGCGCGCTGCGGATCTCGAGGAGTGTGAACGATCGCTCGAGGATCGGGTTGAAGTCCGCGACGGTGAAAAGATCATCTCTCATGCTGCCCCAGACGCAGGCCAAGCCCGAAACCACGGCCGCGCCGATGACGGTTCCTCGGACCGCGGGAGATCGATCCCGAAACGCCGCTGTGATGATCCGCAGCAGCACTGTCACCGACACGATCAGCGTCAGGACAAAGAAGATGCCGGTCACGCTCCAGGTCAACCGGACCACTATCGACTGCAGCTCCGTGAGAGCGCCACCGTCTTCGATGGAGAGATCTTGTGGAGAGAACCCGAACCGGATGTCATGGATCTTGGCAGCGATGAAGAAGGCTCGATAGACGAGATAAACGACGATCCCGCCTACGAACGGTGCCGCCGGACCATAGCGCCACAGAACCTTCTTGAAGGTTGAGGAGGACACGGCTCGATACCCTCTCATTAATACCGGCTCGCCGCAAAACGATACGCATCAGACCCGGTTCGGTTGTTTCCTTTCGTACGGCTCCAGGCTATCACGATGTCTGGGCGTCGTATCGAGACACGGGCTCGGCCGCGGGTTTCTCACCCGTTTGGGTGATGAAGATTTCAGCGATCGGCCCAATCCTGTGGTTTGAGAGGGTCGCCATCGAACCAAGGAGGATGATTTCATGAACGCGAGACTCAGATTTGCTGCAATTGTCGCGTGCGCGATGACGGTGACCGGATGTGAGGTACCGCTCGACCTGTCGACCGTGAGCGCGCCGGACATCAACTGCAAGTTCGACAGCGACTGCACGATCACGGTCACGGACACCGCCGACCATTTCACGGTGGGCCCCACGACCGGTGACGCATTTCTGCAGTCGCGTGCCTTTCCGCCGGGCGAGGCCGGGACTCCGGCGGCAGGCCTTCACGCCTACCTGTATCGCATCGACCTCACCCAGCTCGCCGGCATCACCGCCCTTCCGTGCATCACCGAGATGACGATCGACTTCGGGCCGGTGGTCAAGCTCGACTACGACGACGACGGCACATCGGAAGATATCTTCGTGATCACCGGTGGAGGCCTCGGCTCGGTCGGCCCGTCCTCGGCGACCCAGGATGGAAGGATGATCACCTTCACCTTCAGCCCGGGCGTGTGTGCCGGGTCGAGCCCGGGCACCGGCCAGACATCCTTCTTTTTCGGTTTGACCTCAGCAAACCCTCCGCGCCCGGTCACAGCCGAGGTGCGGGATAGCCTGGGAGGCGCCACCACTCTCGACGCCAGGGCGCCGCAGATTTGAGGTAGGCCATCGTGACGGTGGTCGCAGCAGAAGAGAATGAGGTGGTGGTTGGACGCCAGGGACTCTTCGTCCTCGGCCGTCCGTGAGCTCAGTGGTGAGTCCGGGGCGATTCAGGGGACTGTGTTCGACCAAGCTGTGGTGTCGCCGGACTCGAAGCCGTCGGCGAAGATCGCGCGCAATCGCCACACTTCGCAGCCCTCCGCCCAGTTGATGGTGCCGACGTAGAGAACACCGTCGTGCACCGCCATCGTCCGCGCCGCGCTATTGGAGGCGTCCCCGAGCCCACCCTCCGCCACGCGGACCCAATCGGTCCCGTTTCGACTCCGCCACACCTCGAACCCGGTTGCGCTGTTGCCGGTGCCTGCAAACAGCTGGCCATTCACCACCGCCAGCGAGTACACGCCGTCATTATCGAGATCGCCGAAGCCCCCCACGTTAGCCGGGCTCCAGCTCGTCCCGTTGGAGCTGCGCCACAGCTGGCCCCCGCTGGTCGGACTCCAGATGCCGATGTACAGAAAGCCGTCGAATTCGGTCATGCAGACCGGCGAGGAGTGGGTGGGAATTCCGAAGCAATCACTGACCACCCGGACCCACGCGCTTCCGGTCAGGGTTCGCCAGATCTGACAGCCGCTCGGGTTGTCCACCGCAACGTACAGCGCGTCGTCAAAGACCGCCATGCACGTGGGAGACGTGCTGTCGGGGTCGCCGAAACCATCGGTGACGGCCGGGGTCCAGGCGGTCCCGTTCCAGCTCCGCCACACCTGGGCACCGCTGGTGCTGTTGCTGGCACCCGCATACAGGTCCGTGCCCGGCAAGGTCGAGAACGGCACCATCGACGCCACCTTGTAGCTTTCTGGGTCGCCGAATCCGTCCTGATTGGCCTGGGCCCAGGCGATGCCGTCGTCGCTCCGCCAAACCTGGGCGGAGGAGGTGTCGTTGGAGACCCCCACGTAGAGCCACCCGAAGACCACCGCCATGGCCGGGCTCTCGGTCGAGTCGATGTCGCCGAAGCCGTCGATATTGGCCTTGTTCCAGGAGGTGCCGTTGACGCTGCGCCAGACCTCGGTTCCGGTCGAGCCGTTTCTGGTGGCCGCATACAGGTACCCGTTGAACACGGCCATGCTACTCACATGGGTGTTGTTGCTGTCGCCGAAGCCGTTGCCGCCGCCGTGACCGTTGCCGACCACCTGCTCCCAAACCTGTGCGGAAGCTGGGCCGGCGCACAACGCGATGGTGATGAACACGCTCATCCAGGGAACTCTCATGGTGTCCTCCGACGAGAGCGACGCTCCCGGTCAGGGTTTCCGGAGCCCCGACATTTACCAGTGTTGTTGCCGTCTACCATCAAATGTGGTGCCCGCGGGTGAGAGAGGCAACCCTCATTAAATGGAGACCCGTCGCGGACCCATTTCCCTCTGCTGAAAGCTGCCGGACACAGCTTTTGCCATGATGAAAATTTTCTCCGACCGAGTCGGGGACAAGATGCCGTGGCGAAGTGTCATCACCCGTTTGGGTGATGCGGGCCCCCTCATCAGTGCCCGATAATCTCTCGTGACGAACAAACCAGCCCTTCAGACGTTGGAATCGTTCTGCAGGATCTTCGGGGCTCACAGTGAGCAGAAGGCGATCGCTGACGGGGCTAGCTTCTTCGATTGTTGGAAACGACGGTCTTGGGATCGATGATGCAGATCAGAGTTCCCGTTTACCGGAGGCCTGATTTTCGATCGTCAATTCCGGGAGGACATCTCGAACCCGGTCAACTAGGAGGGAGATCATGAAATATCGCAAGTCGATGCTCATCTTTGTGGTCGTTGCATGTGTTGCGCTCGCCGGATGCAAGCCCGACCTCGAGGTCACCCTGACGGCCAACAGCTCCTACGCCATCGGCGAGGACGTGGCGGGGACGGTGGATATCACGGTCAAGAACAGCGGCAATGCCAAAGCCCTGGGAACGGATGCGTCGGGGAGTGAGGGCTTTATGGTGGACCTCGTGTTGTCGGCAGACGCGACGGTGCCGGTCGTTGCCGCCGTCGTGCCGTCGCCCTACCTCTTCACCGAGGACATGCTGGTCATCGGTGGGCGGGTGTCAAATACGTTGACGCTTGGCCCGGGTGACACCAAGACCTACAGCGGCCACGGCGGGCCGATCCTTCCGGGAACTCCGTCAATCGCGCATCTGTGCGCGGTGGTCGACCCTTTCGGCAAGATCACGGAGTCGAACGAAACCAACAACACCTCCTGCGTCGAGGTCAAGATCACGCCGGCGGTCGACGCGAAGCAATATTGAACGACCTTGTCTACTCCAGCTCGACGTGCTCGACGAAGACCAGGCGGCGGTCCTTTGCCTCGGGTACGCGATCGTAGGGCCGGTCGTCGTCGACCAGGTACTCCTCGTACTCGGCGATCACCAACCGGTAGCGGCTGTCGCCGCCGGGCTCCTCGGGGAGCGTGACCTCGCCGGCCCAGAGCGGGACCACGTAGAACAGCTTTTCGGCGAGATTCTCGCGCAACAGCACATCGTACTTTCGCTCTTGTTGCAGCCTCACGGCGCGCATCTGCCGATCGGCAGGAACGAAGCGCGCGAGACGATCGAGGCCGGTGTGCGGCTTGTCGGGCGAGACGACCGCGTCGTCCACCCGCTGCCAGCCGAAGTCTTCACCGCGTTCGGGGTCGAGACGCTCGACCCAAACCTCGACCACATTCTTGGCCGCCACCTCGGCCGGGACCATGGTTCGCCCCTCACCGGTGATCGGGTTGACGATGCTCATCGACGGAGCGCTCTCGGCCTCGTCGTGGCCGCTCGAGCCGCTGTAGCCGTGACCGTGCACGATCACCCGGCGCTTGACGGGGTCGTCGGTCTGGTTGACGTTGAGCCAACGGTGCGGCGCCAGGGGCATGAAATCGGCCAGCACGACGCTCGACAGGTGGGCGCCGCGCGTCGAGACCGGCTGGTAGCGTGCGAGACCGAGACGGATAAACGGGAAATACGACCCTCCCTGGTCGATCTCGATGTCGCAGTACCACAGGCGCCGCTTGTCGTCGTAGTGCACGTCGTGTGGCGCCACCTCGACGGTTGTCTGGCCGCCCCTGACCCCCGGAGGCACCAGGTTGGTGTCCTCGAACGGCACCGGCGGCTGCTCCTTCTCGGCCTCGGGGGCGTTGGCGGGGAGCCATGAACCTGTCGGGTCGGCTGCTGTGCGGGCGCGCGGGAAGTTGGCGCGCTTCGGCGCCACGCCGGCGACGAACGGCGACTTCCAGATCGGGTCATTGCCCCACTGGGTAACGTACTTCTTGAGGGGGTCGCCGGCCGGCTCATTCTCCGGCTCTCCGGTGAAGCTCGCCGACGGCAGGACGACCGCCAGCATCTCACCGTAGCCGGTCGCCATCCACGGCCGGTCGAGGTAGACCCGCAAACCGCCGCCGCGTCGCCAGCGCCGCTCGTTGCCCTGGTCGTCGGTCGTCCGCACCCAGCCGAAGGTCGGTACGACATACACGACATCGGGGGCGGGAGGCGGCGCCGAGCTCGGAATCCAGGTGACCAGCTTCGGTCCGATCACCTTGATCTTCTCGTCGGTCGGCACCGGTCCATTCGCCGACGGCTTGGTCAGGACGTCCTTGGGCATGTACTCCCGGAAACGGCTCGTCGCCTCGAGGAAATACTCGATCCTGCGGTAGCGTGTGTCGTGGAACTCGTGACGTTTGGGTTTCAACCGGTCGTCACCGGGCATTCCGACGCCAATCTCGTCGTCGCCGATGATCGAGTGGTCGGGGAATCCGCCGCGGGCGTGGCCGTCGAGCTTGGTCGCGTAATCCTCCTTCGAGGTCACCTTGACCGTGTAGGCGATGTCTCCGAGAGTCTTGTCGGCCGCGATCGCCTCGCTGCCGACGGCCGAGGGGTCGTCGTTTGGCTCGTGCCACTGGGCGACCAGATCGAGCTTGTCGGTGCTCTTCAAGCTGCACGTGGCGGTGAGCCGCGGCACGGCGTGGGTGGCGCGCAGCGGGCGTTGGATGACGTGGTCGATGATCTCGGGCTCGATCAGCGGTCGTTGCACCGCGTGCACGACGTCGATGTTGTTCCACGGCGTCAGCATCCAGTGCTGTCCGTCGAGGGCGGTTTGTTCGAGCGTGGCGCGCTGGGTCGCCGACAACCATCTCCACACCCCCAACGTCCTGAGGGCGTCGGCCGACGGTTTCATGGAGATGCGGACGCGGGCCCTCACCGCCTTGGGCAGCGGAACGAGAAGCGTGTGAGTCGCCGGATCGTACTTCGGAGGCGCGACGTCGTCCTCATAGACCTTGATCTTGAAGGGTGTAGCGTTCGGCCAGCTACTCGACGGGTACAGGGGGATCGGGATGACCTCGATGTCGGCGATGTTGGGGTGGCGGAACACCCGGGCGGCGACCTCGACGGCCAACGGATCCGGAAGATAGGTCAGCTCGCGATCGTCGGGGAAGACGCTGAAGGTCGTGTCGACCGGCGTCGGGTCGAGCGGGCCTTGCATGGGGAGCAGCTCTTCCCGAGGCGCGGCGCCGGGCTGCCTGGCGTCCTTGTCTTTCTCGAGGGCGAGCATCGTGAAGGTGCTCTTGTCGACCTTACCGCCGCTGTCGAGCATGCCGTGCTGCTCGGCGTCTCGCACGCTTGCCTGAGGGGGCACCGCGACGCGATGGGCTTGGTCGACAGTAGAGAAGTTGTTGTCCGGCGGAGTGTCGTTGAAGCTTCGGATGGCGATGTGCGACATCGACTCGCCCTCTTCGGGAGCCTCGATGTTGCCGTCGCCGTCCTCCCTCAGGGCGAGAACCGGCGCGGCGATCGGTTCGTAGCGCAGATAGGGCCGGGCGTGGTCCTCAGGGTGCTCGGAGCCGAAGTCTCCTTCCTGAGGGGCCGGCGAGTTGCCCGCCAGGTCGACGACCCGTCCACGCATCCAGTAGTCACGGCCGAAACGTAGGCGCGGCAGCGAGCCGCGCAGGGCATTGAAGGTGGTCTTGAGCGGAATGCCTGGCGGCACCTCGGCTTCCGTACGATCTGCCGTGTCGGGTTGGTCGTCGGGCATGATGGCGCGCCCGGGCTGCGACGCCGCCAGGCTCCAGCCACTCCACGACACCAGAGCCTCGTGAAGCCACAGCCTGCCGGGGTTGCTCGTCGGATCGGGCGATCGGGTCGCGGCCAGCCGCGAGGTGCCTTCTTCCGGCTCTTCCGGCTTGATGACCACGGCGCCCTTGTCGAGGTCGTAGGTAGCCGTGCGTTGGAAGAGTGATCGCCAGACGCGCGTCGTGCCGTCCCAGATATCGAAGCGGAAGCCGCGCACCAGGTCCTCGGCATAGAGGTCGGGTGGGGTGGCGCCCGGCAGGTTCTTGAGCACGCCTTCGGCAGCGGTGTTCTTCAAGGCGTTGGTGCTGAAGCGTTGCTCGAGGGCCGACCCCCGTGCGCGCTGCACCAGCATCAACCCGGCGGTGCGCAGCGACGGAGCGCCGGTTTGTTTTTCGTGGCGGGTCACGGGGTCGACGCGCGTGTCCCCCTGGGCGAGACGAGCGAGCGATCGAGCGAAGCCCATGAGCTTCGAGCCTGCGGCATCGACGTCGGACTGCAGCAGGGCGAAGCGCTTGGGGTCGATGTCGAGCAAGCCGTCGACGATGCGAAGCTCGTCGGGCGAAGGCGGCGTCGGATTGGGAACGGCGCGGAAGACCGTCGACGAGAGCTCGGTGTGGGTGAGCGGGTCAACGCCCGAGGTCGGCGTTGGCAGAGGCCCCTCGAAGGACACCGAGACCGACAGGTCCTTGTCGGCTGCCGCGTTGAAGGTTTCCGCCGGGACGATGAAGTCGACGACGATGCCGAGACGGCGCAGCAAGGTTGGGTATTGGTTCATCGCCGCGACGATCTGGTGGAAATCGATCTCCTTGGCGATGTCCTGCTCATCGGGCAGCTTCGTCTGCTGGTACTCGAGCCATCGCGCCGTGATGCGCGGGTCGTCGCGCCGCGCCAGCTCGACCACCTTCGGATTGGCGGCCGGCGTGTGAAATGCCTGGAAGGCGGCGAGCTTCTCAAGCGTGTTGGCCGTGCCGTGCGACTGCCTTTTTTCTTCGAAAATGAGGTTCGGATCGCGCAGGCCGGTGTCCTCGCTGACCGTCAGCGAGTCGAGAATCGCGACCGATGTCACCAGGTCCTGCCAGGCCGGATCGTCGATGAAGTCGCTGGCCAGCGGCATGTCACCGTTCGCCTGCGCGGCGAGCTTGCCGTACAGATTGCGCACGAGCCCGTCGATCGCCGCGGCGTCGTAGCTGATGACCTGATGACCGACGAGGTCCTTGAACTCGTGGGGCCGGACGAACAGATCGGGCGGAAACAGCGCCTTCCAGGCGACGGAGTCGGGCAGTCCCAGAGCATCGTCGACGCGAGCCGCGCCCTCGGTCTGGGTGGCGGCGATCGTCAATGTGTCGGCGCCGTAACGGATCTCGAAGCTAGCTTTCTCCAGGGTGCCCGGCCAATCGAGCCATTCGGCGAAGCTGTCGAGGCGCAGCGGATCGCCGTCGGGGTCGAGGCGCGGTGAGAGCATCGCCGAAACCTTGAGGTCGCCGTCGGCGGTGAGGCCGTTGGGCAGCGTCGTCCAGATCAGTGATTGCTTGGCCATCAGGCGACCTCCTCGGCAAAAGCGTCACAGTACTCGGCCCAGGTCGGCTCGTCGGGTATCAGGTCGATGAACTTGGGATCGGACTTGGAACCGGCGAACTCACGCCGGCACTGGACCTCGACGCTGGCCGAGAAGAACAGGACCTCGACCTCGATCGTCAGCGTCGCCTCGCCCCAGACCTTGGACTCTCCGGCAGCCTGGTCCTTGAGGAACGAGATCTGCAGGTTGAAGGTCAGCGATGCCGAGATCAGACCGAGCACCGACAGCTCGCCGTAGAGCCGGACGTAGCCGGTGAGTTCGACGGTGCCCTTGTCGGGTACGGCCTCGAGCCAGTGGAAGTAGACGCCCGCCTTGATCTCGACGCCGCCCGAGGCGACCCCCAGGTCGATGGCGATAGCGGCGCCGAACTCGAGCGCCGCCTCGATCTCGTTGACGCCTCGAGTCGTGAGCCCGATGGCGAAGAAGCCGCCGCCGCCGAGCAGCGACACGGTAAGGCTGAACGGCTGCTCGCGCTTGGAGAAGTTGAACTTGACGGCCGCCGGCTTCGAGTCGAACGGCAGCGAGAACCCGGCGCCCAGCGACAGATTCGACAGCGTGAACACGCCGACCCCGACGGTCGGCAGCGTCAGCGAGTAGCCGGCGCTGATCCCGCTCGGCGTTACCGAGATCTCCGGCGGGTCGGAGAAACCGTTCGAGGGCACCAGCTTGCGAAGCTCGTTGACGAACTCGAGCGGCCCGCCAAACACCACCGAGTCGTCGCCCGGGTGAAAGTCGACCGCGACGTCCGGCTTCTGGCCCTTCTCGGCGTTGAAGCTCAAGCCATCGAACCAGATGATCACGAAACCGAAGAGGTTGACCTTGAAGTTGGTCAATGAGGCCTTCGCCACGTAATGCGTGTCTTGTGGTGCCGCGATCGGCGTGGTCACCGTGCCGTTCATGACCAATGTGGTTGGATTTTGGTTATCGGCGCCGGGCACGAGCAGGCTGAGCGGGTCGGACTGGGTGACCAGGGTGTCCCAGGTGAAGGACGACTCGATCTGTTGTGGCAGCTCGCGGGTCAGCATCTTGGGCACGTCGGCGCCGGTCAACGAAGCGGCGCCCTTGACGATGGTCCCGAGGTCGACGCCACCGAGGATCTTGGCGCCGTTGAAGAAGTCTCCGGGGTTGAAGCCGCCGTTGGCGACGTTCTCGAGCTTCTCGGCGAGCTTGTTGGCGGGCACCGACGCATTCACCGCCACCGGTCCCATGATCTTCGACAGGGCCTGGATCTGCATCTCGGGCGATGCAAGACCGCCGATCGAATCGCTCTTCGAGTCGCCGCCGCCGTCGCCGAAGCTGAGGGGGTGGGGGTTCTCGAGGTGCAGGAAGATGCGACCCTTGTTCTCGGTCGCGTTGTTCACGCCGAAACCGAATTTCTTGTAGACCTCCGGATAGACGACGTCGACCTTGGCGTTGGGTTGGGCCATGAGCTTCTGGAGCGGCGGCACGCCGACCCTCGCCGACGCGGTTTCGGGGTAGAACTTGGGCTTGTTGGGGCCGCTTGTCAGATCGCCGGCGCCCAGGGTCATGTGCTCGGTCGGCAACCGCGGATCGCCCTTGTCGGTGTCGTCGAAGGGCGCGTAGGTGACGGTCGCGCCGCCGAGATCGGCCTGCTTCTTTGCCGCCGGCTCGCCGTTGTAGATATCCCTGACCTCTGCGGGGTGGCCCTGGTTGACGGTCTCACCGACGAACAGGAGCGGCACGTCGAGGCTGACCTGGTTGCCGCCGATGTCGGTGGCGACGACCTCGAACCGGAAATCGACACCGGTGCTTCCCGATCCGCCGTCGGGGACCATGGGCCAGAACAGCATCCGTCGGGCGACGTCGCTGTTGTCGTAGATCGATGTGTCGGCGACGGCGCTGTCGCCGTCTCCCGGCTCGACCAGATCGGGTGTGACCCTGGTCAGGATTTCGACCCGGTTGAAGGGAAAGTTGCGGCCCTTGTACAGGTGACCGGAGCCGTCGTATTTCTTGACGCGCTCGCGCACGACGATGAAGAAACGCTGCCGCAGCACGGCGACACGGCCGTTCGACGAACCGGCGGCGTCCTCGAACTTTCGCTCCGTGACCTTGATCAGCGATGCCGAGTGGCCGAACGGGCACAGAAAACCGGCGTAG
>CBDTWX010000049.1:0-16991 GCA_965364305.1 uncultured Thermoanaerobaculia bacterium | reverse complement strand
CCGCCCCGAGAGCCCGTTTCCCGAGAGACCGACGTTCGATCTCGGCGGCGACGGCCGACCGGTACAGAGGCTCTGCGATCGGCACCACGAATCTGAGATCCCCGTCCCGATCCGCGAGTTCGCGTGCGGCTTCAAAAAGGACCGGCGCAAGCGACGCGATCTCCTGCGCACGGCTGCCCGGCATCAAACACACGATCCGCTGCGCTTCTCCGAGGCCGAATCCGCAGCGAGCGGCGGCGATATCGTCCGGGGTGCGCCGCCTGATGCGATCGGCGAGGTAGTGCCCGACAAATGTCACCGCCGTACCGTTGCGGGAACCGGCGCGTTGATAGACGATCTGCTCCTGGGGGAAACACGAAAGGACCTGGTCGAAGCTTCTGACAATGGTCCCGGCAAACGCTCCCCAGATCCAGATCTGAGGCGGAAAATACGAAACGGTCGGGATCCACCGGGCGCGCAACCATCTCGCCAAGAGCACGCTGAAGACATCGTTTCCGATCAGAACCGCCACATCTGGTGGCATCGAGCGAACTCGTGCTCGAACCCGCCGGAAGGCCTGCCACAACGAGGGTAGAGCGGTCAGGGCTTCGCTGACACCCACCCTTCCGAGGTGATTCGTGGAATAGTCGATCTCGACGCCGCTCTCCCCCATGCGCGGGCCCCCGATCCCGAAGACCTCGACGTCCGGAACCCGTTGCCGAAGGGTCATCGCGAGACCGGCACCCGCGACATCTCCCGAGACCTCACCGGAGGCGATGAAAACCCTCAAGGATGACCTTCTCGATCTCGGGCACTGGCATTGTCGTTTGCAGGCCTTGTGGCGGGCCCGGCCGGCCACAGAAACTCAAGAACAACGAGTTGCACCAGGGTTACGCCGACGAGATCGGCGAGGAATTCCCAGCTCAGATCCCAGTACCCGCCGAAGATGCGGCCCAGGAGCAGACGCGCGATGAGGTAGGAGCTCGCCAGTACGTACAACAACCCGGCTCGCCGCCGGAGCTTCGACTTCCTGGGAGGCTCTGCTTCAGTGACCCTCAATGGCGTACGTCAGGCAATCACCCACTGCCGTCGAAGCATCAACCATCCGCCAATGCTCAGCCCGAGCATGAGGACTACGAGACCTGCACCGGACAGGGTCGGGATGGGCTCGGCCAGGGCCGCTGCGCCGGGGCAGAGCGCCACACCGGGAGCGGCCGCCACCTCCAGCCGCGGAGACCAATGGTAGGTGGGATCCTCGTTGTCATCGCCATCCAGATCCGCCACGATGGAGTCTCCCATCTGGTCCGCGTCAGTGTCGACGAGAGGCACCCACACCTGCGGATCTTCGCAGCTCGTGCCAGCCGGCCCACAGCCGTCTCCAACGCGGACGCCGACCAAATTGGCCGTCGCCCACGGAATGCTGATATATCGAACGCCGCCCACGTCGGTGCCGACGAAGCTCACATCGAACATGAAGCCGCCGCCAGAGGTCTCCTGACCCATCATCCGGTTGTAGAAACCGTCGCCGTTGTCATCCATCAACTGACCCCAACCAGTCACGTCGGCGCCGAAGGGGTCCAACTCGGTGAAGAGGAACATCGTCGGCCGGCCTCCCACCATGCCTCCTGGATCCAGTTCCACACGTTGCGACCCCGCAAACCCGACCGATCTCTCCATGGTCATCCATCTTCCCCCGAGGTCCGGGTTGAGGAAAAAGACCGTATTGTCGGCGTCAAAGGGGTCACAGTCCCACGGGCTGTCGACCGTGATCGAGGTGGGGAACGGATTGATGATGATCGCCTCGTCGATTCCGGGATCCGGCATCCCATTCTCGTTGGTATCGACCAGGGCCGGGTAGTTGGCGCCAAGACAGCCCGCACCCGAGCAGGGATTCTGGGCGAACGCGTGGGGGGACGCCAGGGCGCAACCCACCACCAGACCACACAGCACGACGATTTTGGTGCCCGGCCTCATCGCGACCTCCTTTTTCTCGGGTATCAGGCCCGAATCGCAAGATGGGGTTTCTTCTAGACACACACGCTAACAAGACCTCGATTTGGCTGTCAAGGATCGGCAAGCCATGCGAACAGGTCATTGCTCGGAATATGTGAACGTTTTCACGGGGCCCGATGTCCAAACCCCTTGAGTTGTTCGGCAAACAGCGAGTTGAAGACCGAACCGGGTCGCAACACGTGGTCGAGCGAGCCTCCATCCGCTACCACACCACCCGCGATCACGAGGATTCGCGAAACCCGTCGGATCGACGACAGCCGGTGGGCCATCACGATCACCGTGCGTTCCGCCAACCACGAGTCCAGAGCGACAAAAATCTTCCCTTCGGCCTCGCTGTCGAGGGCACTCGTGGCCTCGTCGAGGACCAGGATCGTGGGTTCGCGCAGAATCGCACGAGCAAGGGCCACTCTCTGTCTCTGGCCGCCGGAGAGGTCACCCCCTCGCTCCTGGATCGGTGTGTCAAGTCCCATCGGAAGGCTCTCGACCAGCGGCGCCAAGCCGCAGAGCCTCACCGCCCGTTGAATCGCTTCCGGTGCGGCATCCCACGATCCGTAGCAGATGTTGTCAAGCAGCGGTCCGCTGAAGAGAAAGGGTTTCTGTTCGACAACACAGATCAGACGGCGCAGCTTGGCCAGGGAGTAGTCCTGAAGGTCGATACCGTCGAGGAGGAGCCGGCCGGCAAGAGGATCACGGAACCGCAGAAGCAACGAGGCCAGGGTCGTCTTGCCTTCACCGCTCGCCGCCACCACCGCCAATCTCTCACCCGGCTGAATCTCGAGGTCGACGCCCTCGAGAAGCGGCTGATCGGCGCGGTACCTGAAATACACGTGTTCGAGACGCATGGCGCCCCGAACGGGCGTCGCGGCATCGCGTCCCTCCGAACGGCTGGCCATCTCGAGGGCAGACGGCGGCTCACTCGGGGCGACCTCGGTAAGCTCCAGATCAAGAACCTCGAAGAGCCGATCGGCCGCGGCGAGCGACCGTTGCAGGAGACCCTGTGTCTCGGCGAGGCGACGCAGAGGTTCGATCGTCTGTCCGGCATAGAGACAGAAGGCCAGCAGCCCGCCGGCGGTCAATCGCCCGGCTGCGACCTGTTGCGTCCCATACCAAACTGCCGCCACGAAGGAGGTTGCCGCAACTGCAAAAACCAAGGCGACGAGCACTGCCGACCACACCACGGCTCGAACAACGGTTTGGCGATAACCCTGGTTGACAACCGAAAAGCGCCCGTCTTCGAACGATTCGGTCCGATATCCCTTGATCGTAGAAAAGCCCTGGAGCTGCTCCTGGAGAATCGCGCTCAAACCACCCATCCGCTGCTGGGCGACCGCTCCCAGACGCCGGATCAGGCGGCCGAGCGCGATCAACAAGTAACCCACCAGCGGTGCCACCACACAGGTCGCCAGGGCAAGCCGGAGGTCGAGGATGAACATCATCAGAAGGGCGCCAAGGACCAGGAATCCATCCCCAACGGCCCGCTTTAAGAGGCCCTCGATCAAGCCCGACAGGAGCCCCGTGTCTTGGAACACTCTGGACATCAGGTCACCGGTCGAAAAACCAGCCATCTGGGTCGGTTCGAGGCGCAGGACGCGGCGCACCGCTGCGCTGCGCAAATGCTCCAGCATCCGTTGATTGACGCTGGCCAGGAATGCTCTCGACGCAAAGAGAAAAAAAGCGATCAGGATGATGAGCACAAGTGCGACGAGCACGGGTTTCCCGACCGGGAGGTCGCCCTGGGTCAGTGGCCCTTCGACCCATTCCTTGATGATCCAGGGGAGGGCGAGCTGGGCGGCGCCGAGTCCGACGAGGCTCATCACACCGCAGGCGAGCCGGACCGGGTATCGCAGTGACTCGCGGGCGACGCGAACGACGGGGCGATAGGTGCTCACGGTAGGCCTATCCTATCCGACCACGTCAGCCACCAGAAATCGATGACCTACCCGATGGTAGGATGCACCGGATGACCCATTTCGATATCGCACACCCACCGCAGCGAAGAATCATCGATATCTCGGAGAGGGTGGCGGAGTAGGGTCTCCTTTTTTCCGTCGCCTGCCTTCCCGTAGGCTACCTGGCGCCCTGGTCACATCTCAGCCGTGGAGCACTCGCGGTCCCCGCAGCGGCGGGCCTTGCCGTGGTTTTCCACCGCGGAGAGATCGAGATTCCAGAATCGCCGATCACCTTGTTCCTGATGCTCTTTGTCGTGGTATCGACCGCCTCCGTTATCTGGTCGGTAGACCCCTACGAGAGCGCGCAGGCTGTCTCGAATGTGCTCTTGAGAGTCGCCGTGGTGTTCCTCCGCATTGCCTCCGAAGGGGTTCTGGCGCCTCTTGAACATCTGCGGGTCTGGTGGATGCTCAACCGGCGTGTCGGCGAATGGGTGCCTTCGTTGTCCACGGAAATTCAGATCATAGCGGCCAAACGACTCGAGTGACTCAGTGTCCAGCCTGTCCGGGCGCTACGCCAGGTCAACCAGTGACCACGGATCCCATCGACGGCGGGGTCCACGAGGAGGTCGCGTAGGCGTGGTTCAGGATGACTCCGTCTCGCGTCAGCCCGGCTGTCATGCTAGCCGACATGAGACCGATCAGCGGGCGACGTCACGCCAATGCGTTGCGGAAGGAGTTGGCGTTTTGGCGGGGCCATGGGGTCCTCGAGCGTCGGGCGTTCAGGATACAGCGCTACACCCGTCCGGTCCTGGCCGCCGCAAACCGGTACGGCCCCGACCGGATCGAAAGGAATCTCCAGGAACGCGTGCATTACTCGACCGACTGCTCCCATCCATGCACCTTTAAGCGTGCCGGCGCCGAGCGGGACCTCCTGCGGGCCGGCTTCACAATCGAATCAGCTGTGATCCTGGAGCAGGACCGGATCCGGTCAGAGATCGCCTGGACGTGCTCTGCGCTCCCGCGCAACCGGTGATTGCCGTACCGGTTCACATCGGAGGCACCACGGCAGACCACCTCGTGCTGTCACCGGTCTCGAATCCATCGGCAAACACCACGCCGTGGCCGGTGCCGGCGAGGTGGGACACCGCGGCGACGTTCATTTTGAGAATCTCCCGGGCCATGTCGAGGCTGAGGTTGGCCGGCACGTCGGTCGTGCTGTGGTAGTCGGGGTAGACATTCCAATCGGCCTCGATCGTCAGCACCGCCGGCATCCCGCGGTCGAGGTACGGTTTGTGATCCGAACAGCAATAAAAACCCGTGGAGGTCTCGGTGACCAGGCTGGTGAACTGAGCCGCCGCGTCCTCGAGGACAGTCGCCAGCGCGACGCCGATCGCTCCGGTTTCGAGCTCCACGTCGAGCGCGGTTGCCGGCTGGTTGTAACCGATCATATCCATGTTGATCATGGCGACCACCTTGGCGTCGTCACCCGCAGCCACCAGATCGCTGGAATGATAGAAGCTGCCGTAGAGACCCTGCTCCTCGCCCGCATAGCAGAGGTAGAGCACGGTGGCCTCCGGTGGCGACGAGGTGAAAATGCGCGCCATTTCGAGCACTCCGGCACAGCCCGAGGCGTTGTCCTCGGCGCCTGGTGCCGCGACGAGCGGGTTTTGGGAGGTGGAGTCGTAATGCCCGCCGACGATGATCCAATCATCCGGCCGGGTGGCTCCCTGGCTGGCGGCGAGGACGTTGGACACGGTGCTGCTCCCCACGGGGAACGACCGCGTGGTCACATCCAGCCCGGGTAGCGCGGCGAAGGCGGAGACGATCCAGTCGCGGGCCTGACCTATCTCGCTCGAGTGCGTGTAGCGGTTCCACGACGCCAGGGTGACCACGTCGTCGAACCAGCTGTCGGCGTTGACCTGGTCGACGAGATATCCGACGTGCGGGTCGAACACGGTCGCCCGCTTGGTGGGCGGACGGTTGGTCGACCGGCGCGCAACCACACCGCTGGTCCGAAGAGGTTCGAGGCGGCGCCGGTGCGAAACCGCTTGACTCTCGCCTTGTGTTGTTACGACCGTTCGCAGACCCAACGGCGCCTCGATCACGGCCGTGCCACCTGACCGCGCGAGAACTCGGTAGGCGAGCATTTCGAGCTCATCGCCGAGATAGCCGCGAGCCAGATGGAGCCGATCGCGATCGACCAACCGCTCATCGCGTTTCAGAGGTCCCGCCGAAAGCCCATCGAGCAACTCGGAACCGCCGCACAGCAACATCTCGCGCCCGAGCTCAATCCACAATTCGATGCCCGGGGTCGAGCGCAAGCTCTCCACCCGCTCCCATCCGGCGTCCTCGATATCCAACGCCAGACAGCGTTCGAGGCCGGCTGCCGCAGCGGTGCCGCAGATCGCCGCGACGGCGATCGACACCCACAATGCCTTAAAGAAGGATTTCGTCATCAGGTACAACACGTTCTACCCATCCATCCTGCCACACCCGCAAGAAGAACGAGGTAGTGATTCGATTTCCACCCATCTCCGTGCGCGCGGTCACCGCACAACCGCAGATGAACCGTGACGGAGAAAATAAAAAACGGTTCCGCCCGGCTCGTCCGACTTTCTCGCTAGCCGGGAGGCACATCGTCCGCAATCCTATCGTCCAACAGGCGGCACCGTGAAGGTACCGTGCAAAGTACTCGGCGCAATCGGCGCTCGGGTGCCATCGGTCTCCCGGAAATTCCTGCACGTCCACGCCGTCGCGCAGTGCTTCGTTCATCGAATCGACCAGGTCGAAATAGCGAAAACCGAAACTCGGGTCGAGTACGCAGCTCACGCGGTCCCCTGGACCTCCGGGCCGGAGTCAGGACATCTCGCTGGCGGCGAAGAACCTGCCGGTCGGGTTGATCATGCAAAGCAGCAGCTCGGCCATCACGAGACCGACAACACCACTGAGCAAGAGTAGCGCGAGCTTGAGGCCGATGCCACCCGGCCAGCCCCAGGTTATTGGCCGTGTCACGAGATCTCTCCTCGCAAGTCGTACGGACCTGAGTGCGTCACAACCTCCATTTCCATCCTGCCACTTCGAGGCAGAAACCGGCGCCACCTCTGAGGGGCGTGGATCGTCGATGCTCGCTACCCAGGATTCACCGGTGGAGTCAGCCGAAAGCTCGTTGTTGCTGCTAGACTTCTCGTCAAGAGGAGATCATGAACACACACGTCAACGAGATTGTCGATATTTTGAGGAAGGCCTACCAGGTCGAGGTTGATGGACTCACCTTTTACACACTCACCGCGCAAAGCGCCACCAAACCGGCCGCGAAAAAGCTCTTCGAACGCCTGGCGCGAGACGAGACCGAACACCAAACATACCTGAGGAGCGTTCTGAGGCGGTACGAGGAGCACGGGGCGAGCAGCTTTGCGTTCGAACGCCGCGATCCCGATCTGGCGGAGTTCTCCTCCGCGATATTCACCGAAGAGTTCAGGGACCAGGCAACAGGTGAGGAATCTGAACTCGGGGCGCTGTCGATCGGTCTCCAGCTCGAGGCGACCGCGGTCGAGTTCTTCGACGCCTCGGCCCGCAATGCAACCGATCCTCAAATCAGTGGTTTCTTCCGTTTCCTTGCCGACTGGGAAGGCCTCCATCTCCGTACCCTGCAGCACCTCTACGACAGCATCCGCGAGGATTGACCCGCAATCTTCTGCGCCGCCAAACCGCGGGCAGGGCGCAGAAAAACGCTACGACTCGATCAAATACTCGGGAATGTCGTCGTCTTCACGCGTGCCGTTCCTGATCTCCTGGGTGACGATCGCGCTGGTGAAGAATCTATTGTGGCCAACATCAACGCCGTGAAACATGCTGCCGATCTTGACGATCTTGCCGTTGATGAACTCGATCTCGGTCGGGCGGCGATGTTTGAGGTCGAACCACATCGACGGATAGTGGTCGCCACCACCCTCGAGATACTCGATGCAACGGTCAAGGGTATCCTCACCGTAGTTGTAGCCCACTAAACCGGCGACCGTGAGACCCTCGCGAAGAAGAACTCGCGCGGTGCTCCGAGTGTGGCTGAGACGCATCGCGTGCTCCATCGTCAGCCCGTGAGCCGCACACAGGGCGTTGAGGGCGGAGTTGAGGACGGTCTTGAAGAAGGCCGCCTTCTTGATCTCGAGGTGGTTCACTCCTAGAGTCGTCAGCCCAGCCTGTGAAAGGGTTTCCGCCGTTTCGCTCATCATCTCCGGAGCCCTCTCGGTGGCGGGACCGAGAAGATTTGGCGGGTGGAACCAGTTCATCGTAATCCAACCGTCCGGATTCAAATTTCCCGCGTAGTTGATCACCCCGCGGCACACCCGTTCCTTCGAGATGTATTCACCGATGAGGTCCTCCGGTCCGATGCCGTTCATCGCCGCCACGACCCTGGTGCCGTTGGGCCACTCGAGTCCGGCAAACTCCGACATCACTTCGGCCAAGGCGTAGGTCTTGGTGCAGATGAATACCACCGAAAGACCGTCGACGCGCGCCAGCTCAGAGAGCGTCGAGAAGCAGCTCTCAGGCCGTTCCTCGAGCTCGGCGAATCCTCGTATTCGCAGCCCGTCGCTGTTCACCTGTCGCGCGCGCTCGTTGTCCAATTCGACCCCGTAGACTTCCATACCGCTGCGCACGAGATATGCGCCGAGAATCGAGCCTACGGGACCGAGACCCACGATCCCAACCCGGTGTCGTTCCAAGGCTCCTCCCCCCCTTACGAAACCCGGTTCTTTCGCGTTCTGCTGGCGTCTCCTCGAGCCGACGCCAGTCAAACTCCCAACTCGAGGGGATTCCCGCTATCGATCAGTGGCACTCGGGATTCTATCATCCGCCACGCTCCAAGCTGCACCACGGTCGCAATATCGAGACCTTCAAGATAGACCGCTGTCTCGATCCGAACAAAGTCGTGGCGTTATGGCGAAGCGTTCGGATCTTCCTGCCATCGCTCCCAAAACAACCTGCGTTCCTCTCCGATCTCGCCCGGTGCCACCAGGTCATGGACCTCGTCGAAGGTGGCCGCCCAGGCTCCGGGTGGCGGATCGTCGCCGACCACCAGCACCGTGGCCGAGTTGGGGTTGGCGGGTTCTCCCACCAGCACCACCGATTCGTCGACCTCGCCGAGCTCGGGACTCCAGATGACGTGGGGCAGGAAGGCCAGCTTGCGAAAGGTCCACAGGTAGTCGTCGAGGATCTGCCGGCGGCCCTCGTCGGCGACCCACACCACAACCCGGGCGCGCTGTCGGTGCAACTGCTCCAAAAGCGTCGCCAACTCTCCGGCGCGCTTCACGGTCTTCAAAGGGTGGAGTTCGAGACGGGTCACGAGAAAGGATTTTACCGCCTTTCGGCAATTCGCGGTGAGCGAGCAGCCGCAACGTCATCGCGCGGACCTCGTCGAAGAGCTGCAAGGCGGTGAGGTTGGTTGCGTCAGGGGTCGGAACGACCGGCCTCCGAGTCCGGCTTGCTCTTGACACGACCAACCTCGCCGGCTATCTCCATCGCCGCATGAACCGCCCGGAGGTAGCTATGCCGCCTCAACCTGACCGGCCGGTCGCCGTCGCTGCACCTTCCGCTTTCGGCCGTCGCTGACGACTGCCGCAGCATCCAGTCCCTGCCGCGGACATCTGCCGTGTGCCACGGAATCGCCTCAATCATTTCACTCCTCCGCCACGCGGCGGTGCTATTTTTTGATCATGAGCACAACGGCTGATGACAACTTCGCATACGTGATCCAGGGCGGGCGACCGATTCACGGCACCGTGGTCCCCGGCGGCAACAAGAACGCTGCCTTGCCAATGCTCGCTGCGACAATGCTCGCCGACTCGCCCGTCGTGCTTTCCAACGTACCGCAGATCCGCGACGTGGCGATGATGGTCGAGCTGCTGGCGTCGCTCGGCGCCCAGATCGATGAGACTGCGCCGATGGTGTGGTCGATCGACGGCTCGTCCTCTGCTGCCAGACCGCTGCCCGCCCATCTGGCCTGCGAGATCAGGGCATCGTTTTTGCTCGCTGGACCGCTCCTGGCGAGACACGGAAGGGCCGAGCTTCCGCGCCCCGGAGGAGATCGCATAGGCCGTCGTCCGCTCGACACCCACATCCACGCGCTCCGGGCGCTTGGCACCGAGGTCGAGGTGGGAGCCGATCGCTATCGGTTGCGGGCGCCGCGCGGTCTTTCAGGCGCCGACATATTCCTTCACGAAATGAGCGTGATGGCGACCGAGAACACGCTCATGGCGGCGGCACTGGCCGACGGCGTCACCACCATCCGCAACGCGGCTTCCGAGCCTCACGTCCAGGAGCTCTGTCACCTGATCAACGCCATGGGAGGCGTCGTGCGTGGTATCGGCACCAACACCCTCGAGGTGGAGGGCCGCTCTTCCCTCGACGGCGCCTCTGTCACGATCGGACCGGACCCGGTGGAGGTAGGGAGCTTCATCGGACTCGCCGCGGTGACCGGTGGCGAGCTCCGAATCGTCAACGCCGAGCCCGAAAGACACCACCGGATGACCAAGCTCTGTTTCGGTCGCCTCGGAATATCCTGGCGGATCGAGGGCGACGACATCGTCGTACCGGCCGGGCAGGAGCTGGTGATCCAGGATGACGTCCACGGAGCCATCCCTAAAATCGACGATGGGCCGTGGCCGGCCTTTCCGGCCGATCTCACCTCCATCTCGGTGGTCCTCGCGACCCAGGCTCGAGGCACCATCCTGATTCACGAAAAGCTCTTTGAGAGCAGACTCTTCTGGGTCGACCGCCTGATTTCGATGGGCGCTCGGATCGTGCTCTGCGATCCCCATCGCGCCGTGGTGGTCGGCCCCTCGCAGCTCCACGGCCAAACCCTCGCCAGCCCCGACATCCGCGCGGGAATGGCGCTGGTCATTGCCGCCCTTGCCGCCGAGGGCGAGAGCGTCATTCACAATATTCGCCAGGTTGAACGCGGGTATCAAAACCTCCACCATCGGTTGCGGGATCTCGGTGCCGAGGTGGAGCGCATCGAACGCTAATCTTCCTTCAGGGCAGTCAAAAACTCCTCACCAAGGACCTCGAGCCTCCAACCGTCAAGACCGGCAGACACCAAATCGTCCACCGTCCGACACATGGGCTGTCGTGCCGCGACCGCGTCCACGCAGCCTCGCGGACAGACCAGACCGCCCTGGAGACCGAGTTCGGCAGCCTTGGCGTCGCGGGCAGCACGCAGTCGTTTGACGCGTCTCCGCACTGCCGGGTCGGGCGTGGGAGGGCGTGGAATCGCAACGCGCTCAGGAGCACCTTCCGGGCGCCGGAGTTGGCGAAGGAGCTCCCGCCCCCAGCGGCGAACGGCGCGCGGCCCGACGCCGTAGACTCTGTTCAGCCCTTCGAGGTTCTCCGGCGGGTCGGTCGCCAGTGCCATCAGCTGCTGGTTCCCGAGGACTTTGAACGGCGGTACATCAAGCGACCGGGCCATACGATCGCGCCACCGGTGGAGGCTGAACAGGCGGTCGCGGTCCGCCCCGCGGAGAGCCCGCGCGCCCTTGATGCGTTCGAAAGCCTTCGGATCGGGATCGATGGCGGCGTGGCGAGCCCCTTCGAGCCTGCGAAATTCCTCAACCGCCCACGACCACCGGTCGCGCTCCTCGAGCCGCGATCGGAGCCGATCCACCAACCTCGGGAGGTAGGCGGTGTCGGAAGCCGCGTAGGACAGGAGCTCCGGTTTGAGCGGCCTCCGGCCCCAATCCGCCCGCTGATATTTCTTGTCGAGGCGCACGCCAAGCTCCTTTTCGAGCAGGGCGGCGAGCCCCGTCTTCTCCTCACCCAACAGCTGCGCCATGGTCTGAGTATCCTCGAGCCCGGCGACCCTGATTCCGTAATCTCGATCGAGAATGCGAACGTCGTAGTCTGCACCGTGCATCAGCACCGGCAGGGTCGCGTCACTGACCACCGCCCACAGCGGGTCGAGAGCGGCAGGTTCGAGGGCCAGAGGATCGATCACGAGATGGCGATCGTCGGCCGTGATCTGGATCAGGCATACCTTGTGGAAGTACGAGTGCATCGAGTCGGCCTCGGTGTCGAGGGCGAATCGACCGGCGCGCGCGCATCGCCCTGCGGTCTCATGCACACCGTCAGGTGAGTCGATCCAGATCGGCCGGAGCTCGTCAGACATGGGTGGGGATGGTAGCAGATGGGCTTGAGGCTTGGGGCCAATGGCGCGGCGTTCGAACACCTGCGCGTCGTCAACTCGTCTTCGTGCCTGATCTCTGGCTCTGACGACTACCGCTGCATCCTGTCGCTGATTCTGATCCCTGACACAGCATTGTTATCCTCATCACATGGGCAAAGCCGAGTGGGGTATCGATCCCGAGTTCTTCGGACCGCGGCACGCGCATCGAGAGGACCGGATCATCCGCCGCCTGCGCAGGGCGGCACCGTCCCTGGGGTTGCACCTCGAGTGTGCAGCCGGTGTCGGATCGCTGTCGCTCAAGTTGGCCGGCGAAGGACGCTCGGTGGTGGCGACCGATCTCTCGCTGCGTTCTTTGGTGTATCTCGCGCGCCGAGCCCACACCTCCTGCCTCTCCAACAACGTTCTGCCCGTGGTTGGTGACATCAATCATCTGCCGTTTTCGGATGAAGTTTTTGCGACCGCCACCTCTGCCGAGACCCTCGAACACGTGCCGGACCATCAGCGGGCCGCCGATGAGCTGGCTCGAGTTCTCCAGCCCGGAGGATGGCTGGTCGGCACGGTACCGGCAGGACCCTCGCAGTGGTCCGTTTGGGATGACTGGGCAGGTCACCAGCGCCGTTACGCCTCCAGCGACATGGTGTCCCTTCTGTGTCGGTCGGGACTCGAGGCACGAGCTACGACCTGGGGTTGGCCTCTGCTCAGGCTGTATGACGGCTTCTTTCTCAAACGGGTCAACAGGCGGCGCCTGACCCATGACGGGACGATCGACGACGACCCCACCCTGCGCACCGTCTCGGGTCTTGGCCGAAAACGGTGGCTGGTGGCTCTCGTCCAATCACTCTTCAACCTCGACCGCCCGTTTGACGGGGCCCCCTGGGGCGTCGGGCTGCTGTTCGCCGCCCGGAAGACCCTCTCACGGTTTCCGTCGTGAATCGCCGCGGCGCGTCCGCGGCCCGTCCCCAAGCACCCAGTGGGGGCCCACGAGGGCTCGCCCCCAGGAATCGGTGAGCACCATGCGCAGCAGAACATCAACTCCGGGATCCGAGCTGAACCACTCCCCCAACTCTCCGTTTTCGACATTGGTGACGTCCGCACCGATGGTGGTCGAGTGCCCGCCCCGCCTCGAGACCGCCTCGAGTCGCCAATCCTCGAGCTGCGGTCCGCCATCCAGACCGAAGAGCGCAGCGGAACCTATCAGCGTCGTGGGAGTCGAGGGAGGATGCTCGGGTAGATTCGCGATGAAGGTCACACCGATGACCCCATCTCCGCCCAGCGCCGGCGTGGTATTCACAGGTGTCTGATCGGCGAGGAGCCGGCCGCGGTCATATGCACCGAAGCGGGTGAAGTCGCCGTTCGGGTCCTGGGGGTAAGGTTCGACCATGCTCTCGTGGAACTCGATCGTGCTGTCGTCCGAGGCTTCTATTGTGCACGTAGTGACGGAGTCCGAAAGGTAGATGTGCGAGCGGTCGCGGGTGCCGAGGAAACCTCCACTGCCGTCGATCGTCGTCCGCTCGACGACGGTCCGTGAGTCGTCGAAGCTCAGGATCTCGCCGACCACGGAATCTCGAATCGTGACCCGGGCATTCGACGATGGATAGAGGTTCCAGGTGTCAATGGACGCATTGATGAGCGCGATCTCGCGATCGAAGACCCACAGAGCGCTGTCGTAGGTCCGACCGTTGCGAAGGCGGTCGAAAATCATCGAGTCGGGCAGGTGGAAGCCGACAACGACCCAGTTGTCCTCGGGGATGTCGCGCAGGGTCAGACGGGTGTTTTCGCGCACCAGCATCGGCCACAACAGGGTCTCGCAACGCTCCATCACGATGTTCTGGATGATGCCCTCGGAGCCGGGCGGTGGAAAGGTCCAGCGGTCGACGTAGCCCGGCATCGGGGGGGAATAGTCGGCGCGCGACCCGTTCGGGAACTCCACCCACACCCAGAGGTTTCCCCCTCCGTTTTCGCGCGGAATATCGGCCAGCTCGACGGAAGCATCGTTCTGTACAACGACCTCGAAGTGTCCGTTGAGTCTCCTCGCGGTCATCCTCGCGGTGTCGATCGGGACCAGCTGGACGTCTCCAAAATCGGTGTCCTCGATCAGCATCTCGGCCTCACCGCCGATCACCAGACCATGCTGCACCCGATTGGGGATCCGGTAATTGCAGTCAACGATCTCGATGAGGGCTTGATCAATGCCGGCCAGCGCATACTGTCCGTGGTAGGTGCTGAGGAACTCTATGACCGAGTCCTCGAGCCGAATACGACCATCTCCAATCGCCCACAGGTTGCCGGTCACTCGAAAACCCGGTTCGCCCACGTTGCGGACTGTCAGCGAAGCGCCGCCGATCACGATCACATCGCCGACATGCATCGGCTCAGAGACCACCACATCGTCGGTGATGATCCACGGATCGACCGCCATCGCGGGTGCGGGGACCAGCGTCATCACCGCGATGACCATCGCCGAGAAAAGGAAACGGCGCATCAGAGTGAGCTCCGAGCCGAGAATATCAGCCTCGTCGCCGCCGAAGCTCATCTCGTTGTTCCTCCGGGAGATATTTGCTGCCCTCACGAAAGCTGAGCCCGGACATCTCGCCGACGTGTGCGGCGAGGAACTCGTAGGCCAGCCGGGGACGCTTCTTGCTGACTTCGCGGAGCACCCAGCCAATCGTCTTGCGGATGAAGAACTCCTTCTCCTCGATCATCGCCGACGCGAAGGAGGCAAAGAGCTCGAAGTCGCCGCCGCCTGCTCGCAGCGCCGGTAGCTGCGCCAGCATCGAGGCGCGGCGGATCCAGAAGTCGCTGTCGGTCGACCAGCGCCGCAAGGTCGACTCGGCTGCCACCGGATCGCGCTCGACAAGCGGCGCGGCTACCTTGGTACACAACCAGTCGACAAGCGCCCACGTCCGCGATCGCCGCAGCAGATCCTCCACCAGCGCCAGGTCGGCGACCTCGAGCTTCCGAACGTCGCGTTCGAGCACCGCCACCGCAACCGCCTTGAGCTCGAAGACCGGACGATCCCATAGATTCGTGACAAGCTCCGTCAACCAGACACGGTCATATCCTGGATGGCGACTGAGGAAATTCTGCGCAACCTTGCGCAAAGGTTTCGCCGCGACCCCGATGAACTCGAGGTCACTCTTCAGATAGGCCTTGGCGCCGCGCGCCCTCTCTTTGTCGCCGACGGAACGAAGATCGGACTCCAACTCGCCAACCAGGGCATCTGTTGTCATTCGAGACGAACTGGCGGCTTCATCCGAACACCCGCCGCCCCGTTCAGATCACGCCAAGCCGTTTGCCGACGGTTTCGAAGGCTGCCACCGCCCGATCGAGGTGTTCCCGCTCGTGGGCCGCAGAGATCTGGACCCTGATCCTTGCCTCTCCCCGCGGCACCACCGGGAAGGAGAACCCGATGACGTAGATCCCCTCCTCGAGCATGGCGTTTGCCACGTCGTTGGCGAGCTTGGCGTCGTAGAGCATTACCGGCACGATCGCGGTCTCTCCTTCGAGAACGTCGTAACCGATCTTGCCGAGCTTGTCGCGAAAGTAGCGGGTATTGTCCATCAGTTTTTCGCGCAGCGCGGTGGTGGATGAAAGCATCCTGAATACCTCGATCGCCGCCGCCGCCAGGGCCGGGGTCAAGGTGTTGGAGAACAGATAGGGACGCGAACGCTGTCGCAGCATGTCGATGATCTCCCGACGGCCGGTCGTGTAGCCGCCGGAGGCGCCCCCAAGCGCCTTCCCAAGGGTCGACGTGATGATGTCGACGCGACCCTGTACACCACAGTGTTCTGGAGTTCCGCGACCGGTACGGCCGATGTAGCCGGTGGCGTGCGAGTCATCGACCATGACCATTGCGTTGTAACGGTCGGCCAGATCGCAGATCTGATCGAGCTTGACCAGGTATCCGTCCATCGAAAAGACACCATCGGTGGCGATCAGCCGGCGACGATGGTCCTGGGTCTTTTCGAGAATCGCCTCGAGCTCAACCATGTCGGAGTTCGCATATCGAAACCGTTCGGCCTTGCAGAGGCGGACGCCATCGATGATCGAGGCGTGGTTCAGCTGATCGGAAATGACCGCATCCTCGGCGCCGAGAATGGTCTCGAACAGCCCGGCGTTGGCGTCAAAGCACGAGGAGTAAAGAATGGTGTCGTCGGTCCCGTTGAACTCGCTGATAACGTGCTCGAGTTCCTTGTGTAAATCTTGAGTGCCGCAGATAAACCTCACGGAGGCCATACCGAAGCCCCGCACTTCGAGGGCCTGCTTGGCCTTCGCGATGATCCCCGGATGATCGGCCAACCCAAGATAGTTGTTGGCGCAGAAGTTGATCACCTCGCCCTGCGGCACTTTGATGGCGGCGCTCTGAGGGGAAGAGATGACTCGTTCCTCCTTGTAGGTTCCGGCCTGAAGAATATCGTTGAGCTCGTCGAGGAAGGCCTTCCGATATGAGTCGAACATCTCTTCACCTCCCGAGGCTGTTTCTAATTGTGTTGGATGCCGATTTCAGGCGCGGACTCAGGCGCCAGAAAAGCTCGCGACCGCTTCGGTCTCTTCGTCGAAGACCTCGAGGAGTGGAAGGAGCTGGGTCAGACGAAGCGTTCTCTGCACCTGCGGCGCTGGGCGCAGCAGTTTGACCGACGCCCCGAACCGCCGCGCGAGCTTCCAGCTCGACACCACCTCGCCGATCCCCGAGCTGTCGATGATCGTCACCTTGCGCAGGTTGAGGAGGATCTTCTTCCAATCCTCTGCGATGAGCTGATTCATCACGTCCCGCAAAAGCTCGTCACCGACACCCATCACCAGCCGTCCTTCGAGGTCGACGATGATGACGTCATCCACGTGCCGCACATCGACTTTCATCGCCGGTATTCTACAACACCCGCGAGATGCTGGATCCGCGCGGCCACCCGCCCATCAGTTTTTAGTTTTGAGTT